>NZ_BAAHXK010000011.1:0-63117 GCF_054656915.1 Methylothermus subterraneus | reverse complement strand
AGCCGCCGACGCAAGGCCAGGCAGAAAGCGGCGGGCAACCGCAAGCTCCGGCGATTGCCCCTATTAGCAAACCCGCCGGCCAGCATTACGAAAACTGAAAACTCCTCCATCACCCCGCCCCCTCTTACGGGGCGCGGGGTTTTTATTTACTTCAGGTTTTAAGCGGCTTGCTATACTAAATTTAGTTTCATCGCGAAAAGGGGGGGTTGTGGCCAGACGCTTTTTTGGCACAGACGGGATCCGCGGCAAGGTTGGCGAGGCGCCCATCACTCCGGATTTCGTGTTGAAATTGGGCTGGGCGGCAGGACAAGTGCTCGGCGGCCAGGGGCCCGCTCACGTCCTCGTGGGCAAGGACACTCGGATCTCGGGCTACATGTTTGAATCGGCTTTAGAGGCGGGTTTGTCTGCGGCCGGCGTAGATACCCAACTGCTCGGTCCGATGCCCACGCCGGGAATCGCCTATCTGACCCGCACTTTGCGCGCCAAAGCAGGAATCGTGATCAGCGCATCGCACAACCCTTACCCGGACAACGGCATCAAGTTTTTCTCGGCCGCGGGCAAGAAGCTGCCGGATGAGGTAGAAGAAGCGATCGAGGCGCAATTGGATCGGCCGATGACCACGGTCGCGCCGGATCGGCTGGGCAAGGCGACGCGGATCGGCGATGCGCGCGGGCGCTATATCGAGTTTTGTAAGAGCACCGTCCCCTCCTGCATGGACTTGAGCGGCTTGCACATCGTGCTCGATTGCGCTCATGGGGCGACCTATCACATCGCCCCGCACGTGTTCAGCGAGGTGGGAGCTAGAGTGGAATGCATCGGCGTGCATCCGAACGGATTGAACATCAACGCCGGCTGCGGTTCCATGCACCCTGAGGCGCTGCGGCGCGAGGTGTTAAGCCGCGGCGCGGATCTAGGAATTGCGTTTGATGGCGACGGCGACCGAGTCCTGATGGTGGACCACACCGGCGCTTTGGTGGACGGCGACGAGATC
The DNA here is from genome assembly GCF_054656915.1 of Methylothermus subterraneus. Lineage (NCBI taxonomy): Bacteria > Pseudomonadati > Pseudomonadota > Gammaproteobacteria > Methylococcales > Methylothermaceae > Methylothermus > Methylothermus subterraneus. The sequence continues at coordinate 62,126 of NZ_BAAHXK010000011.1, read as the reverse complement.
CTCTACATCATCGCGACCTCCCGCCTAGCTTTAGGCAAGTTAGAAGGTCCGGTGGTTGGGACTTTGATGACCAATCTGGGATTAGAGCACGCCTTGGCGCAGCTCGGCGTCCCCTTGCTTCGCGCCCAAGTAGGCGATCGTTACGTCATGGAAATGCTCGAAGCTCACGGCGGCACTTTAGGCGGCGAAAGTTCCGGGCACATCATCTGTTTAGATCGCACCACCACCGGCGACGGGATCGTCTCCGCCCTACAGGTACTGGCGGAAATGTGGCGTACCGGCAAATCCCTGCACGAGCTCAAGCAAGGCATGCTCAAGTATCCGCAGGTCGTGCGCAACGTGCGGGTAAAGACCAAACCTTCTCGCCTGGAAACCATCGCTCCTGTGTGGAAGGTCAAAGAAGCCGTGGAACGCAAACTCAACGGCAGTGGCCGGGTGTTGCTTCGGCCCTCAGGAACAGAGCCTGTCGTTCGCGTCATGGTCGAGGGCCAAGACGCCGCCCTGATCGATCAGCTCGCGCAGGAACTGGCGGCGGTCGTCGAGCGTACTTTGGCGTAATTGCCCCAGATCAGACATCCGGCTAGAATATAAAAGTTTTTCAGAGGGGGAAAAATGCGCCGACCTTTGGTAGTGGGAAATTGGAAAATGCACGGTACGCGGGAGAGCGTCCGCGACCTGCTCGCCGCCCTTCTGCAAGGACTGCCGGGGAACTTGGCGGTGGAAGTTGGGGTATGCCCGGCGTACGTTTTCATTCCCCAAGCTTTTGAACAGCTCCAAAGCAGCCCGATCCTGCTCGGCGCCCAAAACGTCGCGGATCGAGAGGTAGGTGCCTTCACCGGCGAGGTCTCGGCAGCAATGCTCAAAGAGTTTGGCTGCCATCTGGCGATCGTCGGCCACTCCGAACGCCGCCAGTTCTACAACGAATCGGACGCGCTGATCGCCGCCCGGTATCAGCAGGCGATCAAGCATGGCCTGTGCCCTATTTTGTGCATCGGTGAGACCTTAAAGCAACGCGAAGCGGGCCAGACCTTTGAGGTTGTGGACGCGCAGCTCGATGCAGTTTTGGAGCGAGCAGGCTTAGATTCCCTCGCCCACGCCGTGATCGCCTACGAGCCGGTATGGGCCATAGGCACCGGTCGCACCGCAACCCCCGAGCAGGCGCAAGAAGTCCACGCGTATATCCGCCAAAAGCTCGCCGCTCAAGACCGCAGGATCGCTGAGAATGTTCGCATTCTGTACGGCGGCAGCGTGAACGCCGAAAATGCCAAGGCCTTGTTCGCCATGCCCGACATCGACGGCGGTTTGATCGGTGGGGCTTCGCTCAAAGCCGATTCCTTTTTAACGATCGTCCAGGCCGCTGGGGAGACTTGCTGATATGTACCAGCTTTTCATGGTGTTTCACGTCCTCATCGCGATTGCTATCGTGGTTTTGGTCCTCCTGCAGCAAGGCAAGGGGGCCGACGTCGGAGCGGCGTTTGGCTCAGGAGCCTCCGGCACCCTGTTTGGGGCGCGGGGTTCGGCCTCGTTTCTATCCCGCACCACGGCGATCCTGGCCGCGATATTCTTTCTTACCAGCCTGTCTCTGGCTTATTTCGCCGATTTTCGGGATAATAAAAAAAGTTTCGTCGAGATCTTAAAATCCGAGGGAGACCTGCCGCCAGTAAAACCGCAAGAGCCCGCATCGGACGCCCCGGCGCTTGCGCCTTCTGCGGACCAGCCAGCGCAGGAACCCCAAAAATAAACCTTACGCCGACGTGGTGGAACTGGTAGACACGCCGTCTTGAGGGGGCGGTGGCGAAAGCCGTGCGAGTTCGAGTCTCGCCGTCGGCACCAACCTTAACCTAAAATAGGCTCGATCCAAAACTCGAGCTTTTTAGGCACCAGCACCGTGCGCGCCTGAAGCCAAAGCGCGTCCTTATCCGGCTCGATCCTTGCTTTCTCCAGCAGCGCCGCCACGACGGCGGCGATCGTCGTCATCGCCCAAGCCTCCCCCACGCAGCGCTTGGGGCCGACGCCAAACGGAAACACCCCAAGCGCCTTGGGACGTTGGCCCTCAAAGCGCTCGGGAACGAACGCCTCCCCGTCTTGAACCCGCCGGTGGGCGAACCACAAGCAATAAATCACCTCGGTCCCTTGGGGGATAGGCACGCCGCCGATCTTTAACTCGGTCGTGGCCGTTCGCGCCGGCAAGGTGGGCACCGGCGGCAGCAGGCGCAAGGTCTCGAGGATCATGCGGCGCAAGAGGGGGCTTTGGGGGCCTTCCCGGCGCACCGCCTCTTGCCGGTCGGGATGAACGCCGAGCATCCAGAGCACAAAAGCCAAGCCGGTCGCGGTGGTGTCCTGGCCGGCAAACAGCAAAGAGCGAAGTTCCTCCCTCAAGGCGGGATCCTCCGCCGGCGCCCCGGGGACCGGTTTGCGCTCCGCGATCAGACGCTCGAGGGCTTCCCGATCCCGCCGCCCGATCCACTGGAACGGCCCAGCCAGCTTCCGCCCCAGACGCCGGCCGAAGGTCAGAAAGCCAAAGGTGGCCCACTCGGCCATCGTGTCCATGCGGTGGGTCAGACGGTACAGGCGCCGTGCGTCCAAGGCCTCGCCGGCGCCAAACAGCGTCTCAAGCAAGGCCTCCTGCACGATCCCCCGGCAAAACGGCACGCCCTGAACCCGCGTCCTCGCCGCCGGCCAAGCCCGCCGCGCCGCCCTATAGGCCGCCTCCTGCCAGGCCCGGACACGGTCGGCCGCGGGCTTGAGGTAAAAAAGCGCCACCTGCTTGTGCCCCCGCCAGTCCGCTTCCCGGGAGGAGAACATTCCCTCGCCTAGGATCGGATAAACCAGATCGTGCGTGAAAGCCTGCCGTGACAGCGCCCCAGCCTTTTCCAGTCGGACCGCCTCCAGGATCGCTTCCGGGGCGGTCAGTAAGGCTATATTTGCTCCAAAGCGATGCACGCTGACCGGCGGCCTATGCAGCCGACCGACCAGGGTAAGAAACGAGAGCGGGTGGGGTTTCAAACAAACCATGGCAGATCTGCGGCTGAGATTTTAGCCGGCCTTGAGGTCAAGGTTTAACAAAAGAGACGGCGGGAAATGGAGGCGGCGGTCGGAATCGAACCGGCGTACACGGCTTTGCAGGCCGCTGCATAACCACTCTGCCACGCCGCCAAAGATGAAAAAAGCCGCACGCGCGGCTAGAATTGGAGCGGGAAACGGGACTCGAACCCGCGACCCCAACCTTGGCAAGGTTGTGCTCTACCAACTGAGCTATTCCCGCGTTGGATGGTTTTTTATTGTAACTTTTGCAATTGGACTGTCAAGCAAAAAACTTCCGCAAAACCTTTATTTTGCGCATAATTGATTTTTGCATTGTTGCAGATCCGACCATGACCTGCATGCAACGCATTGAGCTCATCCAGGGCGACATTACCCAGCTCAACGTGGACGCCATCGTCAACGCCGCCAACAGTTCCTTGCTCGGCGGCGGCGGCGTGGACGGGGCCATCCACCGCGCCGCCGGTCCTGAGCTCTTGGAGGCGTGCCGCAAGCTGGGCGGCTGTCCTACGGGGCAAGCCAAAGCGACCCCGGGGTTCAGGTTGCCGGCCAAATACGTGTTCCACGCAGTCGGTCCCGTCTGGCGCGGCGGCGGCCACGGAGAGGAGGAACTCCTCGCCTCGTGTTACCGCGCATGCATGCGCCTAGCCCAAGAATACGGCGTTTCGACCATCGCCTTTCCCGCCATCTCCTGCGGGGCGTACGGGTTCCCGGTCGAACGCGCCGCGCCGATCGCCATTGCCACCATCGCCCAAGCTCTCAAGGAAAACCCAAAACTCCAAAAGGTCTATCTGGTCTGTTTTGACCGCGCCACTTACCAGGCTTACCAGGAAGCCTTGACCCACTTGCAGGGGCCAATCGATGCCGATTGATCCGGGACCGCGCCGCCAAGCCGAAGATCTGTTGCGCTTTATCGACGCCTCCCCAAGCCCTTGGCACGCCGCCGCGACCCTTGCCGAATGGCTGGAAGAGGCGGGCTTTCAGTGCCTGGACGAGCGCCAAGCCTGGGCGTTGGAGCCGGCGGGGCGTTATTACGTGCTGCGGGACGATTCTTCCCTGATCGCTTTTAGCCTTGGCACCGACCCTTTGCCGGAGGCTGGTTTTCGCATCGTCGGCGCGCATACCGACTCGCCCGGCCTGCGCCTCAAACCGCAGCCGGCGCATGTGGCCGATGCCATGCTCAGGCTCGGGGTGGAAGTTTACGGCAGCCCTATCCTGGCCACCTGGACGGATCGCGACTTAAGTTTGGCCGGACGGGTGGTCCTGCGCGGCGACTCTCCTACCGTATGCCTGATGGATTTTGCCGAGCCTTTGGTGCGCCTGCCGAACCTGGCCATTCACCTAAATCGCGAAGTCAACGAAGCGGGCCTGAAACTGGATAAACAGACCGAGCTGCCGCTGCTGCTTACGGAAGTAGAGGAAGGCTTGCCTGCGGCTCGGCAGTTCCTCCAGCTTTTGGCCGAACGCTTGGATTGCGCGGAAGAGGCGATTTTGAGCTTTGAGCTTGCCGTCTACGATACGCAAAAAGGGGGGTTCTGGGGGCCGCAGGGCGAATTCATCGCCGCCTCCCGCCTTGACAACCTGGCCTCGTGCCACGCCGCCCTGACCGCTCTCCTGGCCGAAGACGAAGCCGCCGCGACCCGGGTTCTGGCGCTGTTCGATCACGAGGAAATCGGCTCGGAAAGCTTCAAAGGGGCGGCTTCGAGTTTCCTTGGGGACACCTTGATGCGGATCAGCGCCAGTCTAGGCTTTAGCGCTTTTGACCACCAACGCGCCTTGGCCTCGAGCTTTCTGATCAGCGCCGACATGGCCCACGCCTTTCACCCCAACTTTGCCGGCGCGTACGAGCCAGAACACAAACTGATCATCAACCACGGGCCGGCGATCAAGGTCAACGCCAACCTGCGCTACACCACCGAAGCCTTTTCTCAGGCGCTGTTCATCGGCTGGTGCGAGGCGGCGGGCGTCCCTTGGCAAATTTACGCTCATCGCGGCAACCTCGCCTGCGGTTCCACCATTGGCCCCATCGCTTCCGCCAAGTTGGGCGTGCGCAGCCTCGACGTGGGCAATCCCTTATGGGCGATGCACAGCGTGCGCGAAAGCGCAGGGAGTCTCGACCACGCTTTTCTGATCCAGGCACTCAGACAGTTTTTTGCCTGTGCCAGAATTCCAGTCAACGGATGAGGCGCTTTTCCGATTTTGGAAGCCAAAGGTATAGCTTTCGCGCAGAATATTTGTTATATTTTTTAACTAATGGGGCCGTAGCTCAGCTGGGAGAGCGCAGCAATCGCACTGCTGAGGTCGGGAGTTCGATCCTCCTCGGCTCCACCATTCCCGTAGGCAGCTTTCAAGCTCGCCTCACTGCCCGCCAGCCGATGTCGCGGCGGTAATGTACCCCAGGCCAGTGGATTTTTTCAACTTGGGCATACGCCTTGCGCTGAGCCTCGAGCACGCCATCCCCCAAAGCGCACACGCACAGCACCCGCCCGCCGGCGGTGACCACTCGGCCCGCTTCTAGGCGGGTACCGGCGTGGAATACCTTCACGTCTTCTTCCTCTTCCGCGGGCAAGCCTTCGATCACATCGCCCGTGCGGTACGCCGCCGGATACCCTGGGGCGGCCAGCACTACCCCGAGCGCGGCGCGCCGATCCCAGGTTGCGCTCACCCCGGCCAGGCTGGCGGTCGCCGCCAGGCAAAGCTCGGCCAGATCGCTCTGCAAACGCAACAGGATCACCTGAGTTTCCGGATCCCCCAGGCGGCAGTTGAACTCCAGCACCTTGGGGCCGGCGCGGGTGAGCATTAATCCGGCGTAGAGAAAGCCGGTGTACGGCGAACCCTCGGCCGCCATGCCGGCGAGAGTGGGACGGACGATTTGCTCCAGAATCTGGCGCTCGATTTCCCGGGTGACCAAGGGCGCCGGGGAATACGCTCCCATCCCGCCGGTGTTGGGTCCCAAGTCGCCGTCCAAAAGCCGCTTGTGGTCTTGGGAAGTCGCAAGCGGAACAAAGTCCTCGCCGTCGGCTAAGACGATGAAGCTGAGTTCCTCGCCTTCCAAAAACTCCTCGATCACTACTTGCCGGCCCGCTTCGCCGAAAGCCCCTTCCGCCAGCATGCTCCGGACGGCGGCGACCGCTTCGGCTTCGGTATGGGCGACCACGACTCCCTTGCCGGCGGCCAACCCGTCGGCCTTGACCACGATCGGCGCGCCTTTGGCGCGGATGTAAGCTATCGCCGCCTCGGGTTCGCTGAAAACCGCGTAGGCGGCGGTGGGGATGCGATAGCGCGCCAGAAACGCTTTACAAAAAGCCTTGGAGCCTTCGAGCCTGGCCGCCTTTTGGGTCGGGCCAAGACACCTAAGGCCCCGGCGCCGGAAGACATCGACGATGCCTGCCACCAAGGGCGCCTCCGGCCCTACCACGGTGAGGTCTATCCTATTTTGGCGGGCGAAATCGGCCAGGCGGTCGATCTCTTCGGCCTTCACGTTCACGTTCTCCACCTTGGGTTCCAAGGCGGTGCCGGCGTTGCCGGGAGCGACGTAAACCCGCTCCACCTGCTCCGATTGGGCCAGCTTCCAAGCCAGGGCGTGCTCGCGCCCGCCGCTGCCGACAACGAGGACGCGCAGCATCAGTCGCAGATCTCGCGCTCTTGTTCCTGCACCACTTTGCCGCCCTGCCAGATCCGCTCGCGCACCATCCGGCAACCTCTCCTGCTGCTGGGCAGCGGTTCGGCCTCGACGCGCTGCCAGCCGTCCTCGCTCTCGTAAGAAACCGGCCGTCCTGAGCGCGCCGCCTCGTAAGAAGCGCGGCGGGAAATCTCAGTCACCGTCCCGCCCAGAGCGGCGCCTAAAGCGCCGCCGATCAACGCGCCGCGCCAACGGTTGTGCTTGTCGAGCAAGGCCCCGGCCGCGGCTCCGATCGCGCCCCCGGCCGCCGCCCCTTGGTAAGGATAAGGGCTGGAGCCATAAGGCATATCCGCACACGCCGAAAGTAAGGACACAAACGCCAGCAAAGTCAACCCGGCGATCACGCGCTTTAAATTCATCCTCGTCTCCTGTAGGTCGTTTAGAAACTCACCTGCCATTTTACCCGCGCAAGCTGAAGCTCGGCTGTACGCGCATCAGTGGCCCAAATAGTAGAGAATCTCGCGCAAGGTTTCCAGCGGCGCTTGGAGCATCGCCTCGTCCTGGCGCTCGAGCGCTTGGCCGACGGCGGTAAGCGCCTCGAGGAGGGCGGCGCGATCCTCCTCGCCTAGCTCGGGCAGCCTCCGCTCGGCCTCGGCCACAAGGATTCTGGCGGCGGCATGCGGTTCCTCCTCGCTGCCGAACCAGGCCGAGATCTTGGCGCGGGCGCTTGTGATAGCCTCTGGGCCCAACCGACAAGCCGCAGGTTCGATGCGGACGCTCTTTTCCAGGCCGGTGGCCTTCTCGGTGGCAGTGACTTTGAGGATCCCATCCAGGTCGAGGTCAAAGCGGACCACGATGGGGTCCCCCGCCGGCGCTTTGCGCAGCCCCTCGACCGTGAATGCGCCGATCAGCACGTTGTTCTGGGCGTCTTCGTCTTCGCCCTGATAGACCTTGATTTCGACCTGCTCCTGCGCGTCTGTTAAAGTATAAAAGACCTCGGCTTTGGAGGCCGGCAAGGGCGTGTTCTTGCGGAGGATAGGAGCGAACACCCAGGGATGCAAGGCGCCGTCTCGCCGTTTCCCTAAGTAGCTGATGCCGAAGGTATAAGGAGTGACGTCCACGAGCACCGAACCAACCTTCTCCCCGGTGAGCACCCCCGCCTGCACCGCCGCTCCCAGCGCCACGCCCAAATCTGGATCGACCGCCGCGCAGGGGAAGCGGCCTAGTTCTTCGGCTAGGCGCTCTTGAACCAAAGGGGTGCGGGTCGCGCCGCCGACCAGCAGCACTTCGTCGATGTCGGAGACGGTCAAAGCCGCACTGCGCAGGGCGATGTAAAGAGCGTCCAAGGTACGATCGAGATAAGGGGAAATCAGCGCCTCGTACTCCTGCCGCGACAGCTCCAAATCCAAATGGATCGGCACGCCGTCTTGCTCGGTCAAGAACTCTTCCCGAATCCGCGCGTAGGGGCGGTCCGACAAACTCAGCTTCGCCGCCACCGCCGCCCGCCACAGGCGGGCCATGGCCCGCCGGTCGGAGCCAACGTCTACTCCGTAGGTTTCTTCAAGCCGTTCGCGCAACAGCTCGACGATCTCACGGTCGAAGTCGTCCCCGCCCAGGTGGTTGTCGCCGTGGCTGGCGATGACTTCGACCACCCCGGCCTCGACCTGAACCACCGAAACGTCGAAGGTCCCGCCCCCCAGATCGTACACGAGGATTTTTCTAGGACGGGTAAGATCGGCTTGATACACCAGCGCCGCCGCGGTCGGTTCATGCAGCAGGCGCACCACCTCGAGGCCGGCGATCTGCCCCGCCTCCCGGGTAGCCTGGCGCTGGGCGTCGTTAAAATACGCCGGCACCGTGATCACCGCCTTGCCAAACGGCCGGCCCAGATGGCGCTCGGCGCGCTCCTTCAAAGTTCTAAGCAAAATGGCCGCGATCTCCTGCGGGCTAAACTCGCGCTCGCCCAGCCGGACGGTTTCGCCGCTTCCCATCTTGCGTTTGATCGAGCGCACCGTGCGTTCTGGATAAAGAAGATGCTGGTTGAGCGCCGCCTCGCCCACCAACAACCGTCCCGCCGGGTCTATGCCCACTACCGAAGGCAGGATCCGGTTGCCGGACTCATCCGGGATGACTTCAGGCCTGCCCGCTTTAAGAACCGCCACCTCGGAGTTGGTGGTTCCAAGATCGATGCCGAGGATCGGTTCAGCCACGCTTGTTGACCCTCACTTCCGCCACTTTAAGCACCTCGCCGCGCCAACGCCAACCCCGCCTGAGCACCCCCACCACCTGCGCTTCGGGCAGGCGGCGCAGACAGACCACCTCCACCGCGCGCATCGTCACCGGATCGAACGGCCGATCTTGAGCTTCGATCGCTTCGACCCCCAAGGCCGCCAGCTGCTGGTCGAGGCGCAGCAAGATTAATTTAAACCCCGCCAAGACCGCCTGGAATCGTAAGCCTTTGCGCCGGCACATCAGGCGCGTCAGCCAGGTGGGGCGCAGCCGCGCCAATGCCTCAATGCCAGCCTCGAGCCGATCGCGCAGCTCGATTAGGTCCAAAAGCACCGGCCGCAGCCGTTCGCGTTCGATGCTCTGGAGACGGGCGGCGCGATCGGCTTGTTCCCGTTCGAGCAGATCGTTTAAGGTCCGTCCCAATTTTTGGGTTTCAATCCGCAGCGCGGTGAGCTCAACCAACACCTGCGCCGGCCCCACCGCAGGTCCCGCCTCGACCTGCGGGTTTGCGGCCAGAAACCGCTCGAACGCCGCCAGCAAAGCTTCCTTATCGCTCGCCATCGAGGCACTCGAGGAGCAGCTTGTGAAACTGGGCAAGGCTTGGCCGGCGCGGACTCAGGCGCCAAACCAAGCGCTCGACCTCCTCCCGCGAAGGGCAGTGAAACAGCGCGTACTCGATCCTGGCCCTTGGGTCGCGGATTTGTTCGTAGGCGCGGCGAATCGCCTGAAATTCGGCCGGGGCGCGCTCGGGGGGAAAAGCCCGGACTTTGGCCAAATAAGCGCGGCGGATCGTTTGGTCGTCGGCATCCGGGGACACGCCAAGGACGACAAACGGCGAAAAAGTCGTTAGCCGGGTTTCAACCATCTTGCCCTATCATCCGCTCAACGCGCGGTCGTATCCTGCCAAAAACTCGGCAATCCGCGCGGCCAAACGGTGTCTTCCGCCGGCTTGGGCCGCCCCAAGCGCTTGCTCCAAGACAAGCCAATCGCGCCAGCCAAGCGCAGCCGCCGCTCCTTGGCATTTGGCCACCACGTCGAAATAATACAACGCCGGCAGTTTGCGTCGCCACAGAGGTCCGCGCGCGTAATCGCGCACCCACTGGTATTGCTCCAGCGCCAACAGCCGCTCGCAGACGGCTTCGAGCTCCTCTTCGCGCCACTTTAGAAACACCCCGCGGCGCAGGAGCGGCCGCGCGGCCTTAAGCAGCGGCTCCTTGGGCGCGCCGGAAGATACTGCCTCCTGCGCCAAGTCGAGTACTCCGATGAGGTGGTCCGGATAAACCGACAGCGCAGCGACTTTAAAAACCTCGCGCAGCCGGCTCAAATAAGGTTTGGCGCGCTCAGGCGCCAGGCACAAAACTTCCGCGGTAAGCCAAAATTCCCCGAGCGGCGCCGGCAAAAGCGAAGGGAAGTGAGGTTCGGGCTCTCCCCGGCGCAAGGCCAAGACGACTTCCAGCGCGTTGAGTTTGGCCTGCTCTTTAGCAGTGGACACCCATTCGGCCGCTTTCCCGAGCTCTTTGGCCGCAAGCTGCAGCCTGCCGGAAGCGATCTGCTTGCGCGCGAGGCTTAAGGTGGCGGCAAAAAGGCGCTGCCGCGCGGCTCGATCGCGCGGATCGAGCGTAAGGTGCTTGGCCGTCAGGCGCGCGGCGTATTGGCAAGCGCCGCGCGCGAGGGCCACCGTGGCCGCCATCTCTAATACGGCCGGGTCGTCGGGAAAGCGGCTCAAGGCGCCCTTGAGCAATTTGCTTAGGGCTTTGAGGTTTCCGAGCCTTTGATACCACTCGGCCAGCTCAAGCCAGCTTTCCCGATGATCCGGGTCGAGGCGCACGGCGCGTTGCAGCATCTTTTCAACTTCTGCCGCCTGCGGTCCGAATAATTTGGCCGCCAAAGCGGCGCGATGGCGCGCGACCGCCGCCTCCAAGCGCTTGCCTGCCTGCTCATACCCGCAGCCGACCTCACCCCAGAGCTTGAAAGCGGTTTTGAAGTCTTCAGCGCGTTCGGCCGCAAGCGCCGCCAGGCGCTGTTCTTCCACCGCGGGCAAGGGAAAGCGCTCACGATAAGCCGCTTTGCCCTCGGGATAGTCCACAAGCAAGGCTTTGAGCGCTTCCTGCACCACCGGCGCGTGCGGCCCTTGCACTTGCGCCAGCAAGGCGGCAAACAATTCTGGAAGCGAAAGCTTAGGTCCCAAGATCGCATCGGCGAATTCGCGCGCCGCCGGCCGCAAAGCGCGCCTGTCCCCGGCAAAAATCGCATCCACCGCTTCGGCCACAGGAGCCAACGGGGAATCCGGCCCGATGCGGGCGAGCCAGCGTTTGCCCTCCTCGATCCGCTCCGGGAAAGCGGTCAAAGCGCCGAGCAAAAAGCGCAAATCCCGGTACGGGGAACGGAAAGGGATCGCTTGCAAGGCCTCGTGCATGGCCGCATCGTCCCCTTGGCAATAGGCCGCAATCGCCGCCTGCGCGGCGAGCAAATGCTTTCGGTCCGGCGCGTCTTCGGTCAGATCCTCATCACCGGCCAAGGCCCTGAGAACCTGCGCGCTTTCCATTTTAGGAGCCTTGCAGCTTGGCCTTGAGCAGCTCGTTGACCTTCTCAGGATTGGCCTTGCCGGAAGTGGCCTGCATGACCTTGCCGACGAAAAAGCCAAACAGCTTCTCCTTGCCAGCGCGGTATTGCGCCACCTGCTCGGGATTCTGGGCGAGGACCTGGTCGATGATCTGTTCGATCGCCTTCGGGTCGGTGATCTGCCTCAAGCCTTGCTCGGCGATCAGGGTATCGGCGTCTTTGCCGGTCCGCCACATCTGCTCGAACACCTGCTTGCCGAGCTTGCCGGAAAGGGTGCCGTCGGCGATGCGCCGGATCAGTCCGGCCAAGCGCTCGGCGGTCACCGGGCTTTGAGCGATTTCCAGACCATCCCGATTGAGCGCCCCGCCAAGTTCTACCATCACCCAGTTGGCGCACAGTTTAGGGTCGCTCTTGGAGAGGGCGACCACGGCCTCGTAGTAATCGGCCAGCGCGCGGGTGGCGGTCAGCACCTCGGCATCGTAGGGGGTCAGGCTATATTGATCGAGAAAGCGCCGGTATTTGGCTTCGGGAAGTTCCGGCAGCTGGCTCCGGATTGCTTCGATGAAGCCTTCGTCGAGCACCAGCGGCAAAAGATCCGGATCGGGGAAGTAGCGGTAATCCATCGCCTCTTCCTTGGTGCGCATCGAGCGCGTCTGGTCGCGCTCGGCGTCGTACAGGCGGGTTTCTTGCACCACCCTTCCGCCGGCTTCCAAAATCTCGATCTGCCGGGCGATTTCGTAGCCGATCGCGCGCTCCACAAAGCGAAACGAGTTGACGTTTTTGATCTCGGTGCGGGTGCCAAATCGGCTCTCTCCCTTGGGGCGCACCGACACGTTGGCGTCGCAGCGGAAGCTGCCTTCCTGCAGGTTGCCGTCGCAGATCCCAAGGTACACCACCAACTGGTGGAGCGCCTTCATATAGGCGACCGCCTCTTGCGGCGAGCGCAGGTCCGGCTCGGAGACGATCTCGAGCAAAGGCACGCCGGCGCGGTTGAGATCGATGCCGGTCATCCCGTGAAAATCCTCGTGCAGCGATTTGCCGGCGTCTTCTTCCAGGTGGGCGCGGGTGATGCCGACCTGCTTCTCCTTGCCATCCACGCGGATCGTCAATCGTCCGCCGCGGACGATAGGCAGCTCGTACTGGCTGATTTGGTAGCCCTTGGGCAGGTCGGGGTAAAAGTAATTTTTGCGCGCGAACACCGAACGCCTAGCGATCTCAGCGCCGATCGCCAGCCCGAACTTGACCGCCAGCCGCACCGCCTCCCGGTTGAGCACCGGCAGCGTTCCGGGCAGCCCCAGGTCAATCGCACACGCTTGGGTATTGGGCGGCGCGCCATAAGCCGTGGAAGCGCCGGAGAAAATCTTCGATCGGGTCAACAGCTGGACGTGAATCTCCAGCCCAATCACGGGTTCCCATTGCATATCGGCTCCTAATCAAATACTCACCACACAGCCGCACTCATCGGCAGGCCGTTGACCTAGTTCATCGGCAGGCAGCAGGCGGTCGATCATGCAAATCCCTCGGGGAAGCGTTTGTGCCAGTCGGTCACCTGCTGATAGCGGTGGGCCAGATTCAACAGCCGCGCCTCGTCGAAGTAATTGCCGATGAGCTGCATCCCCACCGGTTTGCCGTCGATGAACCCTGCCGGCACCGACATCGCCGGCAGCCCGGCTAGGTTGACGGCGATCGTGAAAATGTCGGACAGGTACATCGCGATCGGGTCGCCTAGCTTTTCGCCCAAGCGGAACGCCGGGGTGGGGGTGGTGGGCCCCAAAAGCACGTCCACGGTCTCAAAAGCGCGCTTGAAATCCAAAGCGATCAGCGCGCGGATTTTCTGCGCCTTAAGGTAATAGGCATCGTAATAGCCGGCCGACAAGGCGTAGGTGCCGATCAGGATGCGCCGTTTGACCTCCGCGCCAAAACCTTCCGCACGCGTGCGCAGGTACAGGTCGTTGAGGTCCTTAGGATTTTGGCAGCGGTAGCCATAGCGCACCCCGTCGTAGCGCGCCAGATTCGAAGAGCATTCGCACGGGGCGATGACGTAATACGCCGGCACCGAAAGCTGGATGTTGGGGAGCGAGACCTCGACGAATTCCACCCCCAACCTGCGGTACTCCGCGATGGCCGCTTCCAGCGCTTGCGCCATGGCCGCATCCAAATCGGCGAAGAACTCCTTGGGCAAGCCGATGCGCAAACCGGCCAGGTCTTGGTCCAAGGCCGCGGCGTAATCGGGAACCGGCGCATCCACGCTGGTCGAATCCTTTTCGTCAAAGCCGGCCATCACCTGAAGGAGCAAGGCGCAGTCTTCGGCGCTTCTGGCCATCGGCCCGCCTTGATCCAGGCTGGAGGCAAACGCGACCATCCCCCAGCGCGAGACCCGTCCGTAGGTGGGCTTTAAGCCCGTGATCCCGCACAGCGCCGCCGGCTGGCGAATGGAGCCGCCGGTGTCGGTGCCGGTCGCCGCCGGTGTCAATCCTGCCGCCACCGCCGCCGCCGATCCGCCGGAGGAGCCGCCGGGAACGCAAGCAAGATCCCAGGGATTTCGCACCGGCCCGTAAAAGCTGGTCTCGTTGGACGAGCCCATGGCGAACTCGTCCATGTTGAGCTTGCCCAGAAGCGGCATGCCGGCCCGCTTGCATTTTTCCACCACGGTCGCATCGTAAGGGGCGATAAAGTTGTCCAGCATCTTCGAGCCGCACGAAGTGCGAATCCCCAAAGTGCAGAAAATGTCCTTGTGCGCCAGCGGCACCCCGGTCAGCGGCTCGCTCTCGCCCTTGGCCAGCTTGGCGTCGGCGGCAGCGGCGGCTTGCAAAGCGGCCTCTTCGGTCACGGTGATAAACGCGTTCAAGGCCGGGTTGTAGCGGGCGATGCGGTCGAGAAAATGCCGGACCAGTTCGCGGCTGGAAAATTCCCGGGCACGCAGGCCTTGGGCAAGCTCTTTTAGGGTTTTGGTGTGCATAAGGCTACTCGATCACTTTGGGCACCAGGTACAATCCGGCCTCTGCCTGGGGGGCAATGGCCTGGAACAGGTCGCGCTGATTCTTTTCGGTGACCTTGTCCTCCCGCAGCCTTTGGGGAAGATCCAAAGGATGGGCCATGGGCGCCACCGCCGCGGTGTCCACGGCGTTCATCTGCGCCACAAATTCCAGAATGCTCGATAGATCCCGCACGTAGCGCTCCGCTTCGCCCGGGTCGATCTGGATGCGGGCGAGATAAGCGATCTTGGTGACTTCTTCCACAGTCAATGTCATACTAATTTTCCGGTTTGTTATGTTCCCCTCCCGCCATTGCGGGAGAAAACTTTTGCTCAAATTTATATCATAACCAATCATTCGCTTCCCCATCGAATTTAACCGACATCCTATGTTCAAACGCCTGCGCGGACTTTTTTCCAACGACCTTTCCATCGACCTTGGCACGGCCAACACGCTGATCTACATCCCCGGCAAGGGGATCGTGCTGAACGAACCTTCCGTGGTGGCGATCCGCGAAGACCGCCTGCGCGGCACCAAGCACATCGCCGCCGTAGGTCACGCCGCCAAGCAGATGCTCGGCCGCACCCCGGCCAACATCGTCGCCATCCGTCCGCTGAAAGAAGGGGTAATCGCCGATTTCACCGTGACGGAGAAGATGCTTCAGTATTTTATTAACAAGGTGCACGAGAACAAACTGCTCAAGCCTAGCCCCAGGGTATTGGTCTGCGTCCCCTGCGGCTCCACTCAGGTGGAGCGCCGCGCGATCCGCGAATCGGCGATGGGCGCCGGCGCCCGCGAGGTCTACCTGATCGAGGAGCCGATGGCGGCAGCGGTGGGCGCCGGTCTGCCGGTTGGGGAGGCGTGCGGTTCCATGGTGCTCGACATCGGGGGCGGAACCTCGGAAGTTGCAATCATCTCGCTCAACGGCATCGTTTATTCTTCCTCGGTGCGGATCGGCGGCGACCGCTTTGACGAAGCCATTATCAATTACGTGCGCCGCAATTACGGAACCTTGATCGGCGAGACCACCGCCGAGCGGATCAAGCACACCATAGGCAGCGCCTATCCCAGCGCTGAAGTCACGGAAATCGAAGTCCGCGGCCGCAACCTCGCCGAGGGCGTGCCGCGCAGCTTCACCTTAAACAGCAACGAAATCTTGGAGGCCTTGCAAGAACCTTTGTCTGGAATCGTCGGTGCGGTCCGGTCGGCGCTGGAGCAAATCCCCCCGGATTTGGGCGCCGATGTCGCCGAGCGGGGAATCGTCCTGACCGGCGGCGGGGCCTTGCTCAAAGACCTAGACCGCTTGATCGCCGAAGAAACCGGGCTGCCGGTGAGGATTGCCGAAGATCCTTTGACCTGCGTCGCCCGCGGCGGCGGCAAGATTCTCGAGATGCTCGACGCCAAAGGCCCTTGCCCCTTCTCGCTGGAATGAGTTCCGGCAAGCGGATTTTCACTCGCGGCCCGTCGCTCAACCTGCGGCTGGCGCTGTGCCTGGCCACCGCTTGCGCGTTGATGGTCGCCGACCACGCGCGCCGGTTGGAGCCGCTGCGTTCGGCGCTTGCGGTTGCCGTTTATCCGATGCAGTGGCTAGCGCATGCGCCGCGCGCCCTCGGGGGGCAATTTCTAACCTACCTCCATGATTGGGCCAACTTGCTGGAAGAAAACCGGCGCCTTAAAGAGGAGATCGCCCGGCTCAAGCGCCACACTTTGAAATACGAGGCGCTTCGAAAAGAAAACGACCGGCTGCGGGCGTTTCTCGATAATTCCTTCACCTTAGGCGAACAGATGCTGGTAGCCGAGCTGTTGGCGGTGAACCTAGCGCCGTACGAACACGTGGTGCTGGTCAACAAGGGCAGCCGGTTTGGCGTGCACGTAGGGCAACCGGTGCTGAGCGTGGAGGGGATCGTGGGGCAGGTGATCCGGGTGACTCCAATCAACGCCGAAGTGCTCTTGATCACCGACCCCAGCCACGCCATCCCGGTGCAAGTCAACCGCACGGGGCTACGCGCCATCGCGGTGGGCAGCGGTCGGCTGGATCGGCTGGAAGTTCCTAACCTCCCCAACAACGTCGACGTTCAACCCGGCGACCTTTTGGTCTCTTCAGGCCTAGGCGGGGTATTCCCGCAAGGGTATCCGGTGGCGACCGTCACCGCAGTCGCTCCCCAACCGGACAAGCCCTTTGCCAAAATCGAGGCCAAACCGGCAGCCGCCTTGGATCGCATCCGGGAAGTCCTGATCGTCTTCGGGCATCCCGAACCGGTGCCGTTTCTCCCTCCGGATGCCGCTTCCGCTGCGCCTGAAGCCGCCCATGCACCTTGACCGCGAACTGGTAGGCATTTTTCTGAGCCTCGCAGGCGCTCTTTGGCTGCGTCTATTTGCTTGGCCCGAGCTGTTGCTGCCGTTTAACCCCGATTGGGTGCTCCTGGTCCTCATCTATTGGTGCCTGGCGGCGCCGGATCGGTTTGGCATCGTGGCCGCGTGGCTGACCGGCCTTTGGGTCGATGCCGCCACCGGCAGGCTTCTCGGTCAACACGCCTTCGTCTATGCCTTGATCGCTTACCCTTGCGTGCGTTTCCACGCCCGGCTGCAGATTTTTCCCTTGAATCACCAATTGACTTTCGTACTCTTATTCTTGCTCTCAGCCCAATTTCTCAGCTTTTGGATCGAAGCTTTGCGCGGCAGAGCGTTTCTCACCTGGGAGTACTGGTTGCCGTCGCTGACCGGAACCTTGGTCTGGCCACTTGTCCTTGCTGTATGTCGCACGCTCAGGCAACGCTATCTGATCTTGTCGTAAAGCCACAGGCGCCCTTGAGGCTAAAGGACGCCGTGGGGGAAAATCGGCTGTTTTTGAGCCGCATCCTGACCGCCGCCGGGGTAATCGCGTTGTTGACCTTGGCGCTGATCGCCCGCCTGATCTACCTTCAGGTCCTCGGTCACGAACGCTACGCCACCCTGGCGCACGACAACCAGGTCAAAATCGCGCCGCTCATACCCACCCGCGGGCTGATCTACGACCGGCGCGGCGTGGTGTTGGCCGAAAACGTTCCGGTCTACAGCTTGGAGATCGTTCCCGAACAAGTTCAGGACCTCGACGCCACCTTGGCGACCTTAGCTCAGCTCATCGAGCTCTCCCCCGAAGAGATCGAGCAATTCAAGCAGCAATTGCGCCGCCGCAGGCGCTTTGAGAGCGTTCCGGTAAAACTTCGCCTGAGCGAAGTCGAAGTCGCCAAACTCGCGGTCCGCCGTCCATTCCTGCGCGGCGTTGAGGTTCAGGCGCGGCTCATCCGTCACTACCCTTATGGGGAGCTGGTCTCCCACTTGGTCGGCTACGTCGGCAGGATCAACGAGCAAGAATTGAAGCGCTTAGACCCCGCCGAATACCGGGGCGCGACCCACATCGGCAAGGTGGGCGTGGAGCAATCCTACGAAGCGTTGCTGCACGGTCATACCGGTTACGTAGAGATCGAAACCAACGCCCGCGGCCGCGAGCTTCGAGCATTGCAGGAATCGCCGCCGCGGGGTGGGGCGGATCTGTACCTCTCTATCGACCTCGAACTGCAGAAAATCGCCTATGAAGCTTTAGGCGAGCACAACGGCGCGGTGGTGGCGCTCGACCCCAAAACCGGCGAGGTCCTGGCGCTGGTGAGCAAGCCCGGGTTTGACCCCAACCCCTTTGTCTTAGGAATTAACCGCCAGGATTACCAGGCGCTGCTTAGCTCGCCCGAGCGCCCGCTGTTCGATCGCGCCTTGCGCGGCATCTATCCCCCGGGATCGACGATCAAGCCGTTCGTGGGACTGGCGGGTCTTCATTATGGCGTGATCAATCCCCTGCGCCGGCTTTATTGCCCTGGATTTTACCAACTCCCCGGAGTCAGCCACCGCTACCGCGACTGGCGCAAAGGCGGCCACGGGGGGGTGGACCTGAAAGCCGCCATCGTCCAATCGTGCGACGTGTATTTTTACGACCTCGCCCACCATTTGGGAATCGATAAGATGCACGCCTTTTTGCGCCAGTTTGGCTTTGGTCGCCCAAGCGGGATCGACCTGCCCGGAGAAAACCGCGGGATTTTGCCATCGAGCAAGTGGAAGCGCGAAACCTTAGGAAAACCTTGGTATCCAGGGGAAACGGTGATTGCCGGCATCGGCCAAGGCTACGTCAAGGTCACAGCGGTGCAACTGGCCAAAGCGGTTGCCATCTTGGCCAACCGGGGGACCGTGGTGACGCCGCACGTTGCGGCCCTTGAACGCTCGCCCGGAACGGAGCCGAAGCGCTTGTTCACGGACCCAGTGGAAGGCAAGCTCGAGATCGACGCGCGCTTTTTGGACAAAGTCATCGACGCCATGGTCGGCGTAGTCCACAGCCGCTCGGGCACCGCCTGGCGCATCAGCCTGGGGGCCGATTACACCATTGCCGGCAAGACCGGTACCGCCCAAGTGTTTAGCGTCAAGCAAAACCAAGACCACCGCAACCTCAAACTCAAAGACAAGAAATTGCAAGACCACGCCTTGTTCATCGCCTTTGCTCCGGCCGACGACCCGCGCATCGCGGTGGCGGTGATCGCTGAAAACGCCGGCCACGGCGGCTCGGAAGCGGCTCCCGTGGCGCGCCAGGTCATCGACTATTATTTAAAGCACAGCCTGCCATGAGCTTTATTGTCGTCCCTCCCCCTCACGCCAAAAGTCTCTGGCAACGCCTGCATTTAGATTCCTTTTTGGTGTCGAGCCTCGCGCTGCTTTCCGGGGTCGGGCTATTGATCTTGTACAGCGCCACCGGCGGAAATTGGTCCCTAGTCTATAAGCAACTGGTGCGTTTGGGCCTGGCGTTTGCCGCCATGCTCGGCCTGGCCCAGGTTCACCCGCGCACCCTGTACCGCTTAAGCCCGCTCTTGTACGGCCTCAGCCTATTTCTCCTGGTGGCGGTATTGCTGAAAGGAGATGTCGGCAAGGGCGCGCAACGCTGGCTGGATTTAGGCGTGCTGAGGTTCCAACCGTCTGAGTTCGTTAAGATCTTTACCCCGATGCTGTTGGCCTGGTTCCTGGCCAGGCACCCGCTTCCGCCCCGCCCAGGCGCAATCGCTCTGGGCGTTTTGTGGATCTTTTTGCCGGTAGGCCTTATCGCCAAACAGCCGGATCTGGGCACCGCGCTCTTGGTGCTGAGCTCTGGCTGCGCGGTGTTGTTCTTCGCCGGGATTTCTTGGCGCCTGTTGGCCGGTCTTGCCGGAAGCGCTGCCGCCGCCTTGCCGGTGATTTGGTCGTTTCTGCGCGATTATCAAAGAGACCGGATTTTGATGTTCTTGAATCCAGAAGCCGACCCCTTAGGGCGCGGCTACCACACCATTCAGGCCAAGATCGCGATCGGCTCGGGGGGGTTGACCGGCAAAGGCTGGCTGATGGGGACCCAGGCGCATCTTGAGTATCTGCCCGAACCGCATACCGATTTTATTTTCGCCGTGCTGGCCGAGGACTTCGGCTTCTTAGGCTGCCTTGGCCTCATCGCCCTGTACTTGACTATCATCGGTCGCGGCCTATATTTGGCGCTTAAGTGCCAGGACACGTTCAGCCGCCTGCTCACCGGCAGCCTGGCGTTTACTTTTTTCGTCTACGTGTTCGTCAACATCGGCATGGTGGTCGGCCTTTTGCCGGTGGTGGGGGTGCCGCTGCCGCTTATCAGCTACGGCGGCACTTCGGTGGTCACACTGCTCGCCGGCTTTGGTATCATGATGTCTTTAGCCACCCATCGCAAGCTGGTGTCGTCCTAATGCGCAAAACCTTGACCTTTTGCCTGCTGCTCGGGTGGGGCGCAAGCGCCTTCGGCCTGGCTCTAGACCAGCACCCTGAGGCCGCTCGCTTCATCGAGCGCATGGCCGCACGCTACCGTTTCGATCCGGCCAGCTTGCGCTCTTTGTTTGCCGAAGCGCAGATCAAGCCGACCATCCTCGAGGTCATGGAGCGCCCCGCCGAAGCCAAACCTTGGTACCAATACCGGCGGATTTTCTTGACCGAGCGCCGCATCCAAGATGGGGTCCGGTTCTTCGAGCGCTACCGGCGCTTGCTCAAACAGGCAGAACGGGTCTATGGCGTGGACCCGGCGATCGTCGTCGCGATCCTAGGCGTGGAGACCCTGTACGGCGCCAACACCGGCTCCTTCCGGGTATTGGACGCGCTTTCCACCCTGGCTTTCGCCTATCCGCGCCGGGCCGAATACTTCGCCCGCGAACTGGAGCAATTTCTGCTCCTTACCCGCGAGGAAAGGCTAGACCCGCGCTGGCCTCAAGGTTCCTACGCCGGCGCCATGGGTTGGCCCCAGTTCATGCCGTCGAGCTTCCGTCGGTATGCAACTGACTTCGACGGCGACGGCCGCCGCGATCTCTTTGGGAACCCAGCCGACGTAATCGGAAGCGTCGCCAATTACTTCGCCCAAAACGGCTGGCAAGGCCGGCGTCCGGTGGCGGCGAGAATCGCGCGGCAAGCCGAAAATCTAGCCAACGCCGAGTTCACGCCCAAATTCACCGTAGCCGAGCTTAAAGCTTTAGGGATCCCGGTAGCGCCTTACCCGGACGACCTGAGCGCCAACGTGATCAAATTGGACGGCGAAGACGGCCCTGAAATTTGGCTGGGGTTTCACAATTTCTACGTCATCACGCGCTACAATCGCAGCTTGCTGTACGCCATGGCGGTCTATCAACTGGCCGAAACGATCCAATCCCGATTGGAGGAGAGGCACCATGCGCAAAAAAACTAGCCTAGCCCTGACCCTTCCTTTGCTCTTGGGGAGCGTCGCCGTGCCGGCGAAACCCAAGGGGATCGAGGTTCGACCCAACGACCATAAGCCACACGCCCACAACCATTCTCCGTACCGCAAGCGCGGGATCGCTTCCTGGTACGGTAGGCGCTTTCACGGCCGCCCCACCGCCAGCGGCGAGGCCTTCGACCGCAACGGCTTGACCGCCGCGCACCCGAGCCTGCCCTTGGGGACTTACCTCAAAGTCACCAACTTAAACAACGGCCGCAGCGTCGTGGTCAAAGTCAACGACCGCTTGCCCTGTTACCGGCGGCGGATCATCGACCTGTCGTACTCGGCCGCTTACCGCTTAGGGTTGCACAAGACCGGCGTCGCGCCCGTGGAAATTCAGATTCTCGGTTCGTAACCAACAAACGCTGTCCATGAAATTACTCCGTGTCTATGTAAGCCTGGTTTGGCTGACCGTGCTTTTTGGCGCAGCGGCGGCCGAAATCCCGCCTCCGCCTACTTTCGAAGCCAAAAGCTTTCTGTTGACTGACTACCACACGGGCAAAGAGCTGGCCGGGTTCGAACCCGACAAACGCTTGCCGCCGGCCAGCCTGACCAAGATCATGACGGTGTACGTGGTATTGCATGAAATCGCCCAAGGCAAGCTCAAGCTGGACGATCTGGTCACGATCAGCGAAAAAGCGTGGCGGGCGGAAGGCTCGCGCACCTTTGTCGAGGTCAACAAGCAGGTGCCCGTAGAAATCCTGCTCAAAGGGGTCATCGTCCAGTCGGGCAACGACGCCACCATCGCCCTAGCCGAGCACGTCGCCGGCGACGAGCGCACCTTCGCCGAACTGATGAACCAGCACGCGCGCCGCTTGGGGATGAGCAACACCCATTTCACCAACAGCACCGGTCTGCCCGACCCCGACCACTACACCAGCGCGCGCGATCTAAATACCTTAACGCGCGCCTTGATCCACGATTTCCCCCAATATTATCCGTGGTTCAAAATCAAAGAATTCAGTTACAACAACATCACCCAACACAACCGCAACCTCTTGCTCTGGCGCGATCCTTCGGTGGACGGGGTCAAGACCGGCCACACTTCCGAAGCCGGTTACTGCTTGGTCGCCTCCGCCGAGCGCGAAGGGATGCGCCTGATCGCCTCGGTTTTGGGAATGCCGAGCGAGAAAGCCCGCGCCAATGCCGTGCAGGCGCTGTTGGGCTACGGCTTCCGCTTCTTCGCTACGCGCAAGCTGCAAGATTCAGGGAAACTCGCCGAAGCGCGCGTTTATAAGGGGAAACAAAACCGCCTGGAGTTGGGGATCACCGATCCCATCTACGCCACCGTCCCCAAAGGCGAGGAGGGCAAACTCACCACGACCCTAGAAATCGCCCCCAAGATCATCGCTCCCGTCGAGCGCGGGCAGACCCTAGGCAAGATCAAGGTGCAGCTGGGCGAAGAAACCGTGGCGGAGTACCCCCTAGTCGCCTTGAAAGAGGTCCCGGAAGCGGGCTTTTTAGGCAAGTGGATCGACGAAGGTCTGCTCAAACTACAGGAGTGGTGGCAAAGTGAGTGAGCCTATCGTTTACCTCAACGGCGAATTTTTGCCTTTGAGTCAGGCTAGGGTGTCGGTGCTGGACCGCGGGTTTTTGTTCGGCGACGGGGTCTACGAGGTCATTCCGGCTTACGGCGGCAAATTGTTCCGGCTCGAACAGCACCTTGCGCGCTTGGAACAGAGCCTTAACGGCATCCGCTTAGAGTCGCCGCTTGCGCGCGCGGAGTGGCAGCCGATCTTAAGCCGGTTACTTCAGGGCGAGCGGGACCAAGCCGTCTATTTGCAAATTACCCGTGGCGCTTATCCCAAGCGCGACCACGCGTTTCCTGAATCCATCCGGCCCACCGTGTTCGCCATGGCCACCCCTTATCCCGAAGGCCGCCCCCAACCGGCCAAGGCGATCACCTGCGAGGACATCCGCTGGCAGTGGTGCCACTTAAAGACCATCAACCTGCTCGCCAACGTGCTGCTTCGCCAGGAGGCGATCGAGCGCGGCGCTCAGGAGGCCATCCTCGTGCGCGAGGGCCAGGTGACCGAAGGGGCCGCGAGCAATATCTTTATCGTCTCAGGCGGCGTCTTGGCTACCCCGCCCAAGGGGCCCAAACTTCTGCCCGGCATCACCCGCGACCTGATCTTGGAGTTGGCCGCCGCTCACGGCATCCCTTGCCAAGAACGCGAGATCGAAGCGGACGAGCTCGCCCGCGCCGAAGAGATCTGGTACACGAGCTCCACCCGCGAACTGGTCCCGATCGTGGAACTTAACGGCCAACCGGTCGGTCTTGGACGGCCAGGAGCCGTATTCGAACGGATGTACGAATTGTTTCAAGACTACAAGCGCGCTTTCCGCGCAACTCGATGAACGAGCTGCTCAAATTCCCCTGCGCCTGGGAAGTCAAGGCGTTTGGCCCGAGCACCGAGCAGTTTGAACTGGAAGTGGTCCAGATCGTCCGGCGCCATGTCCCTGATCTTAGCGAAACCGCGGTCACGACCCGAGCAAGCCGGAGCGGAAAATACCTGGCCGTAAGCGTCGCTATCCGCGCCCGCAGCCGCGCGCAGCTTAAAGCCATCTACGCCGAGCTCAAAGCCCATCCAGCCGTTTTGATGACCTTGTGAGCGCGCTTATCGTCCGCTGGCTTGGAAGTTGCGACTACCTGCCGATCTGGCAGGCGATGCGGCGTTTTACGGCGGCCCGCCAGGGCGACACCCTAGACGAACTCTGGCTGCTCGAGCACCTGCCGGTGTATACCACCGGGGCGCGCCGTCGCGTCGACTTCCAGCGCCCGCCCAACGCGATTCCAGTAATCGAGACCGATCGCGGCGGCTTGATCACTTACCATGGCCCAGGCCAACTGGTCGCCTACGCGCTGCTCGATTTGAAGCGCCTAAAAATAGGCGTCCGCGGGCTGGTGACCGCCCTGGAGCAAGCCACGTGCAAGCTTCTTAGGCAGTACGGCCTGTTAGCTCAGGCGCGCCCCGAGGCCCCGGGAGTGTACGTAGACGGCGCGAAGATCGCTTTCCTGGGACTGCGGGTTAGGCAAGGATTGAGCTATCATGGGCTGAGCTTGAACGTGGACTTGGACTTGAGCCCTTTTGCAGCCATCGTCCCGTGCGGGATCGCGGGGCTTAAAGTGACGCGCCTTTTAGACCTTGGGGTCGGCGCCAAGGTGCACGAAGTCGCCGTTCCTTGGCTGGCGTGCTTCATGGAGCAGCTCAATTTTTCCAGCTTCTCGGTCGCCTACGCTCTCCCTACCCTTAAGGAGGCTTGTCATGCCCACGCCTGAAGACTTGAGTGCGCCTTCGCGCCGGCAACCCGCCACCCACCGGCGCGGCGCGGCCAAACTCGCGCGCTTTAAGATCGAGGCACAAGACGCGCCGCCCAAGCCGACCTGGCTCAAGGTCCGCTTAAGCGCCGACCCGAACGTGGCCCAAGTCAAGCGCCTGCTGCGGGAGTTGAAACTGGCGAGCGTGTGTGAGGAGGCCGCCTGCCCGAACCTCCCCGAGTGCTTCAGCCACAAGACCGCGACCTTCATGATCCTGGGCGATCTGTGTACCCGGCGCTGCCCGTTCTGCGACGTGGCCCACGGCCGGCCCGCCCCGCCCGACCCGGAAGAACCGGAAAACCTCGCCCGCGCCGTGGCCAAGCTCGAGCTGCGCTACGTGGTCATCACCTCGGTCAACCGCGACGACCTCAAAGACGGCGGGGCCTTGCAGTTTGCGCGCTGCATCGAGGCGGTGCGGCGCCAATCGCCTGCGACGGCGATCGAAATCTTGACCCCGGATTTTCGCAAACGCCAACGAGTGGCGCTGGACCTCCTCGTCCAGCACCCCCCGGAGGTCTTCAACCACAACCTAGAAACCGTCCCGCGCCTGTATCCTACGGTCCGCCCAGGCGCCGACTATTCCACCTCGCTCGCCCTGTTGGCCGAGGTCAAGCGCCGCCTGCCCCAGGTGGCGACCAAGTCCGGGCTGATGCTGGGTCTAGGCGAGACCGAGGCGGAGGTCGTCGAAGTGATGGAGGATCTACGCCGTCACGGCTGCGATATGCTCACCTTGGGGCAATACTTGCAGCCCAGCCGCCATCACCTCAAAGTCGCGCGCTACGTGCCGCCGGAGGAGTTTGCCCGCCTCGCCGAGATCGCCAGGCGCCTGGGTTTTGCGCAGGTGGCGGCCGGCCCCTTGGTGCGCTCCTCCTACCACGCCGACCGTCAGGCTCGCGCCGTGCTCGAGCGCAAGTGAGCGGGTATGCCGGCTTGCGCTTGCTCGAGACCTTGGTCTTGCCCCCGGCCTCTCTGCTCTTCCTGGCGGGGATCGGATTGGGGCTCAGGCGGCGCGTGCTCACCCTGATCGCTTTGACACTCTTGTACCTAGCGGCCACCCCTTGGGTGAGCCGGTGGCTCGCCGCGAAACTCGAGGTTTACCCGCCGTTGGACCCAAACCGCCTGCCGACGGCGCAGGCGATCGTGGTCTTGGGAGCGATGCGCTACCACCAGGCGCCCGAATACGGCGGGGATACGGTCGCCGGCCTCGGCCTGGAGCGGCTGCGCTACGCCGCCTGGCTCAAGCGCCGCACCGGCCTGCCGATCCTGGCCAGCGGCGGCCGGCCTTTAGGCGAGTCAAAAGCCGAGGCGGAACTGATGCAGGAAGTATTGCAGGAATTTGGCACCCCGGCCACTTGGCTCGAGACCCAAAGCCGCAACACCTTCGAGAACGCCAAACACAGCGCGGTCATCCTCAAGCGCCAGGGAATCAAGACGATCTTTCTGGTCACCTCGGCCTTCCACCTGCCGCGGGCGGTGGAAGCCTTCACCTACCAGGGCCTTGGCGTGATCCCCGCCGGCACCCGCTTTACCCGTCCAGGGCCTTTAGAGTCTGGCCTGTGGGCTTGGCTTCCGTCGCCTTCTGCGCTGTGCCGCACCCACCTGGCCTTGCACGAAATCTTCGGGCGCCTCTGGTATAGGCTGCGTTACTACAGCCAGCCTTTGCGCTTGAAGTACCAATAGGGCGCGATTCCGGCCACCAGCATCAAACCCAGGGCCATCGGATACCCCCACGGCCAGTGGAGTTCGGGCATGAGATCGAAGTTCATCCCATAGATGCTCGCCACCAGAGTAGGCGGCAGAAACACCACCGCGGCGATGGAAAAGATCTTGATGATCTGGTTTTGTTCGATGTTGATAAAACCTTGCGCCGCGCTCATCAAAAAGTTGATCTTGTCGAACACGAAGTTGTTGTGGGACAGGAGCGAATCGATATCGCGGAGCAGATTGCGCGCCCGATTGAGCTTTTCGGTATCCAAGCGACCCCAGCGGAGCAAAAAGGACAGGGCGCGCTGGGTATCCATCAGGCACAAGCGCACCTTGCCGTTGAGGTCTTCGCTGCGCGCCAGGGCGTCTAGGGATTTTTCTAAGCCGGCGTCGCTGTTTTCCAGCACTTGGGCGCTTACCCCCTCCAGCGCCTGATAAAGCTCTTCCAGCGCGTCGGCCAAACTCTCGATCTTGATCTCGAACAGGCTCAGCAGCATGTGCGCCGGGCTTTGGATCAGCTGTGGCTGGTGGCGGGCGCGCATGCGCAGCAGGCGAAACGCGGGAATCTCCCGCTCGCGTAAAGTGATCAAGCGCTCGTCGGTCAGGGTGAAAGCCACCGAGGTGTTGCGCGGTTTGCCTTCGACCTCGTGCAAGAACAGCGAGTGGATGTGTAAACCGGCCTCGTCCTCGTAAAAGCGCGAACTGGCCTCGATTTCTTCCACGTCTTCCGGATCCGGCAGCGCCTGCCTAAGCAAGGCGCCAATGGCGGCCAGCTCGTCGTCGTCGGGATCGATCAGGTCCAACCACACCGCGCGCTCGAACGCCGTAGGATCGGCGTGCAGATCGGCCAGCACGAGGCGGCCGGCTTCGGCGAGATACGCGTTGAGCATACCCGTCTTTTAAGCTTTAAAGGCGGCGGATGATAGCATATTCATCCGGACCGCAATACGACACTTGGATAAAATCTTTCTGCGGTCGTAAAAAAACTCACCTTTATCCCACGTGCCTTAACGTCGGTCCGGCCCTATTTTTGATCGCTTGCTATGCGTTGGGGGTGCAGCTGGCAGCAAGCGCCCTTCTCGCCTGGCTCGGCCCAGATTGGCTCTGGCGTGCAACTTTAGGCGCGGAAGCCGGATTTCTGACCGGCCTGGTCTTTTATCTTAGGCGCCTGGATCCCTACATCTTGGGACTTAAGGCGGTGGACTGGGGCGAAGCCGTGCTGGTGGTGCTTTGGTTGCAGGCGATCGCCTTTGCCAGCGACGCGGCGATCCTTTGGCTTGCGCCTGCGGCGCTGCTGGACCGTTACCTGCAACTGTTTCAACCTCACTCGCCGGCCGAATGGTTCGCCTTGGCTGCTCTGGCCGTGGGGGTGGCGCCGGTGATCGAGGAAGTGTTGTTCCGCGGGCTGTTGCTTGCCGCTTTGCGTTATCGGCTTGGGACGGCGGCGGCAATCGTCGCCAGCGCTTTGTTGTTTTCCGCAATCCACCTGGAATGGGTGCAAATCGCAGCCGCCCTGCCCGTGGGGTTGATGCTTGGGGCGTATGTGGCGCGCGGCGGCAGCCTTTACGTCACCGCCGCCGCTCATATCTTGGGCAACGGGTTTTCCTTTCTCGGTCTGATTTGTCCTGGGCTTCCCTGGCTCTCCGCCGACTGGCGTCCAACCGATAGCGAAGGGGCGTTGGCTTTGCTCGTGGCCGCCGGCTTGTTGGGCAAGTTTCTGCGCCGCTACCCCATCGCTTAAAGCCGCACCTTGACGTAAAAACAAGGTTTGCGTTAATTTAGCTTACTATTTTCTTCAGAAGGCGGCCAGTTAGGGGGGCGCGGTGGAGCTGAGCGGTGCCGAAATCGTAGTTCAGGCGTTAAAAGACGAAGGGGTCGAATTCATCTTCGGCTATCCCGGCGGGGCCGTGCTGCACATCTACGATGCGCTTTTTGGCCAAGAGGAAATCAAACACGTGCTGGTCCGTCACGAGCAAGGCGCCGCCCACATGGCCGACGGCTACGCCCGCGCCACCGGCAAGCCGGGGGTGGTTTTGGCCACCTCGGGACCGGGGGCCACCAACCTGGTCACCGGCATCGCCACCGCGTACATGGATTCGATTCCCTTGGTGGTCCTCACCGGCCAGGTGCCGACCCCGGTGATCGGCAGCGACGCCTTCCAAGAATGCGACACGGTGGGGATCACCCGCCCGTGCGTCAAGCACAATTTCTTGGTCAAGGACCGCCACAAGCTCGCCGAAACGATCAAAAAAGCCTTCTATATCGCCACCACCGGAAGACCTGGGCCGGTGTTGGTGGACATCCCCAAGGACATCACCGACCCCAGGATCAAAATTCCCTACTTTTACCCCCAGACCGTGCACCTTCGCTCTTACAACCCGACGGTCAAGGGCAACCCGCGCCAGATCAAGAAAGCCGCCGAGCTGATCCTAGAGGCCAAGCGGCCGGTTGTTTACTCAGGCGGCGGGGTGATCTTAGGCGAGGCTGCGGCCGAACTGACCGAGCTGACCCGCTGGCTCGGGTTTCCGATCACCAGCACCCTGATGGGCCTAGGGGGCTATCCCGGCACCGACCGCCAGTTTTTAGGGATGCTGGGGATGCACGGCACCTACGAAGCCAACATGGCGATGCACGAGTGCGACGTATTGATCGCCATCGGCGCCCGCTTCGACGACCGCGTCACCGGCAAGCTGGATGCGTTCTGCCCGTACGCCAAAATCATCCACATCGACATAGACCCCTCTTCGATCTCCAAGAACGTGCCGGTGGACATCCCCATCGTCGGCCACGTCAAATCGGTATTAATCGACTTGCTCGCGCAGCTTAAAGCGATTGGCAGACGCCCCGACCCAGAGGCTCTTGCCGCCTGGTGGCAACAGATCGAGCGCTGGCGGGCGATCGACTGCCTACGCTATGACCGGAACAGTCCTTTGATCAAACCGCAGTACGTCATCGAGCAGCTATGGCAGGTCACCGGCGGCAAGGCGTACGTGACCTCCGACGTCGGCCAACACCAGATGTGGGTAGCCCAGTACTACAAGTTCGATTACCCCAGGCGGTGGATCAACTCCGGGGGGCTTGGCACGATGGGGTTTGGGCTGCCGGCGGCGATCGGGGTCAAGCTCGCCTTTCCAGAAGAAGACGTAGTCTGCGTCACCGGCGAGGCCAGCATCCAGATGTGCATCCAGGAGCTGTCCACCGCTTTGCAATACAAGACGCCGATCAAGATCGTCAACCTCAACAACCGGTACATGGGCATGGTGCGCCAGTGGCAGGAATTCACCTACGAGAGCCGCTACTCCCACTCTTACATGGATGCCCTGCCGGATTTCGTAAAACTGGCCGAAGCCTACGGGCACGTGGGAATGCTCATCGAAAAACCCCAAGACGTGCGCCCGGCGCTGGAAGAAGCTTTCCGGATGAAGGACCGGTTGGTGTTTTTGGACTTCATCACCGACCGCACGGAAAACGTCTATCCGATGGTGGAGGCAGGCAAGGCCCAGCACGAAATGCGCCTGCCGCCTTGGATCTCACCGGAGCGGGAGTTAGCCTGATGCGGCACATCCTCTCTTTGCTGCTAGAAAACGAATCCGGCGCCCTGTCGCGGGTCGCCGGACTGTTCTCGGCCCGCGGTTACAACATCGAAGCGCTGACCGTGGCCCCCACCGAGGACCCTTCGGTGGCGCGGATGACCATCGTCACCCGCGGCGACGAGCGCGTCATCGAACAGATCACCAAACAGCTTAACAAATTGATCGACGTGATCCGCGTGCAGGACATCTCCGAAGCCGATCACATCGAGCGCGAGCTGATGTTGCTCAAAGTCCGCGCCAAAGGCGAAGAGCGCGAGGAAATCAAGCGTCTGGCCGACATCTTCCGCGCCCGCATCCTCGACGTCACGGCCTCTTCGTACGTGATCGAGATGACCGGCGCCGGCTCCAAGCTCGATGCGTTCTTGCGCAATTTGACCCGAGACCAGATCATCGAGGTGGTCCGCTCGGGGCCGACTGGGATCCTACGCGGAGAGCGCGGTTTACACGTTTGAACGGTAACCAGCCTAAAGGGGAAATCCATGCAGGTTTATTACGACCACGACGCCGACCTTTCCATTATCCGCTCCAAGCGGGTGACTATCGTAGGCTACGGCTCCCAGGGCCACGCCCACGCCAATAACTTAAGAGACTCCGGGGTGGAGGTGACCGTGGGGCTGCGCCCAGGTTCTGCCTCTTGGACTAAGGCCGAAAGAGCCGGGTTTGCCGTCAAACCGGTGGCGGAAGCGGTCCAAGGGGCCGACGTGGTGATGGTGCTGGCGCCGGACGAGCACCAACCCAAGCTTTACCGGGAAGCGATCGAGCCGAACTTAAAGCCCAAGGCCGCGCTCGCTTTCGCCCACGGCTTTAACATCCACTTCCAGCAGATCGAGCCGCGCGCCGACCTGGACGTGATCATGATCGCGCCCAAGGGGCCAGGCCACCTGGTGCGCTCCACCTACGTCCAAGGCGGTGGGGTGCCGTCTTTGATCGCGGTCTATCAGGACGCCACCTCCCAGGCCAAGGCGATCGCGCTGTCTTACGCCTGCGCCAACGGCGCTGGGCGCGCCGGCATCATCGAGACCAGCTTCCGCGAGGAGACCGAAACCGATCTGTTCGGCGAGCAAGCGGTGCTGTGCGGCGGGGTGACCGCCCTGGTCCAAGCGGGCTTTGAAGTATTGACCGAGGCCGGCTACGCCCCCGAGATGGCGTATTTCGAGTGTTTGCACGAGCTCAAGCTCATCGTCGATCTGATGTACGAGGGCGGCATCGCCAACATGCGCTACTCCATCTCCAACACCGCCGAATACGGCGACCTAACGCGCGGGCCCCGGGTGATCGACGCGCGCGTCAAAGACGAGATGCGCAAGATCCTCAAGGAAATCCAAACCGGCGAATTCGCGCGCGAGTTCATCCTCGAAAACCAGGCCGGTTGTCCCACGCTCAAAGCCAAGCGCCGGATCGCGCGCGAGCACCCGATCGAGCAAGTGGGGGCCAAGTTGCGCGCGATGATGCCTTGGATCCGCGCCAACCGGCTGGTCGACCAGGAGAAGAACTGATCTCCAATGGCCGTCCCTCTGCCTCCGAAGCGTCGCCGCGGCATTTATCTGCTTCCCAACCTGTTTACCACCGGGTGCCTGTTTTGTGGCTTCTACGCGGTTACCGCGGCGATGAACGGGCAGTTCGACAAGGCGGCGTTTTCGATCTTCGCCGCCATGGTCATGGACGGCCTAGACGGACGAGTGGCGCGCCTGACCCATACCCAGACCGCCTTCGGCGCCGAATACGACAGCCTCTCGGACATGATTTCCTTTGGCCTGGCGCCGGCCTTGGTCATGTACCTGTGGTCGCTGTCTTTCTTGGCCAAGCTGGGCTGGTTCGCCTCGTTTGTCTATACGGCCGCCACCGCGCTGCGCCTGGCGCGCTTCAACACCCAGCTCAGTGTCGAGGACAAGCGTTATTTCCAGGGGCTGCCCAGCCCTTCGGCCGCGGCCATCGTCGCCGGCATGGTCTGGCTGGGGGAAAGCTACGGTCTGGAAGGAAACGCGATGCGGTACGTGGCCATAGTGACTACCACGCTGGCGGCGCTGCTCATGGTGAGCAACTTCCGCTATTACAGCTTCAAGAGCCTAAACATCCGCGGTAAGGTGCCGTTCGTGGTCATCATCGCCGTGATGCTGGCCTTGGCCGTGATCCTGACCGACCCCCAGCTCATGCTGTTTTTGCTTTTCTCCGCCTATGCCGCCTCCGGCCCGCTGTTGACCTTGCTCCTGCGCCGGCAGAAAAAAGCCAAGCGGCGCAAGGCCGGCTAAAGTTTGCCAACCTTGGCAAATCCGAGCGGGCGGGTGTATATTTCTGCAAAAAACATTCGTTCTGCCTCATGGACAATCGCGCCCGGTGCAAAAAAGCAGCGCTCTTCGATTTAAGCTGCAGACCTTCATTCTCCGTCCTTGCGCTGCAGTGGCTGCCCCATCTGGGGCGGATAAGCGCATTGGTTTAAGTTTCTAAAGTCAATTGCAGCCCAAGCACGGAGTTTCCAACATGAAAGACAAGCTCATCATTTTCGACACCACGTTGCGCGACGGCGAGCAAAGCCCCGGCGCGTCCATGAATAAGGAAGAGAAGGTCCGCATCGCCAAGGCCTTGGAACGCCTCAAGGTGGACGTCATCGAAGCCGGTTTTCCCGCCGCCAGTCCCGGAGATTTCGAGGCGGTGCAAGCGGTTTCTCAGGCGATCGCAGGCAGCGTCGTCTGCGCGCTGGCGCGCGCCTTGGAAAGCGACATCGACCGCGCGGGCGCGGCGCTCCAAGGGGCAAAGCGGCCTCGAATTCACACTTTCATCGCCACTTCCCCCATCCACATGCAGCGCAAACTTCGCCTGACTCCCGATCAGGTGGTCGAGCGCGCGGTGGCGGCGGTCAAGCGGGCGCGCCGCTACACCGACGACGTCGAGTTTTCGCCCGAAGACGCCGGTCGCTCGGAGGAAGATTTCCTGTGCCGGATCATCGAAGCGGTGATCGCGGCCGGGGCCACCACCATCAACATCCCCGACACCGTAGGCTACAGTCTCCCCCACGAGTTCGGCGCACTGATCCGCCGGCTCAAAGAGCGCATTCCTAACGCCGACAAGGCGATCTTCTCGGTCCACTGCCACAACGATTTGGGGCTGGCGGTGGCCAACTCTTTGGCCGCGGTGCTAAACGGCGCGCGTCAGGTGGAATGCACCATCAATGGTCTGGGCGAGCGCGCCGGCAACGCCGCCCTGGAAGAAATCGTGATGGCGGTGAAAACCCGCCAGGACGTTTTCCCCTGCGACACCCAGATCAATACGCGCGAGATCGTGCCTTGCTCGAAGCTCGTCTCCTCCATCACCGGCTTTCCCGTCCAGCCCAACAAGGCCATCGTGGGGGCCAACGCTTTCGCCCACGAGTCCGGCATCCACCAGGACGGGGTGTTAAAGCACCGCGAGACTTATGAAATCATGCGCGCCGAGGACGTAGGCTGGAGCGCCAACCGCATGGTGCTGGGCAAGCATTCGGGGCGCAACGCCTTCCGCACGCGGATGCGGGAACTGGGGATAGAGTTCGAATCCGAAGAGGCGCTCAACGAAGCGTTTGCCCGTTTTAAAGAGCTGGCGGACAAAAAGCACGAGATCTTCGACGAAGACCTGCAGGCGCTGATCTCTGAGCAGATTTACGAAGCCGAGGCCGAGCGAGTGAAACTGCTCGCCCTGCACGTGTGCGCCGACACCGGCGAGGTACCGCGGGCGCAGGTGGTGCTCAAGATCGACGGCGAAGAAAAGCGCGGCGAGGCCGAAGGCAGCGGCGTGGTCGACGCCAGCCTGAAGGCGATCGAATCCTTAGTCAACACTGGCGCCACGCTGCTTTTGTACTCGGTCAACAGCATCACCACCGGCACCGACGCGCAGGGCGAGGTGACCGTGCGGCTGGAAAAATCGGGCCGCATCGTCAACGGCCAAGGCGCCGATACCGACATCGTCATCGCCTCCGCCAAAGCCTATTTGAATGCGGTCAACAAGCTGCTCAGCCCGTCCTTACGCAAACACCCCCAAGGAGCAGACGTCTAAGCGCGTGGATTTAAAACAATTGGCCTATTTGCGCGCGCTGGGGATCCAGGTATGGGTCGACCGATCCGGCAGAGACCGCGCCGCGCCGGAAACGGAAACGATGAAAGCGGAGCTTTGCGCGGAGGAATGGGAGCGCCTCGCCCAGGCCGTGGCCGAATGCACCGCCTGCCCCCTGCACCAGACCCGGACCCGGCCGGTGTTCGGAGTCGGCAACCGGCGCGCCGCCTGGATGCTGATCGGGGAAGCCCCGGGCGAGCAGGAAGACCTCAAAGGCGAACCGTTCGTCGGGCCGGCCGGTCAATTGTTGAACGAGATGCTAAGGGCCTTGCGACTCAAGCGCGAAGAAGTCTACATCACCAACCTTCTCAAAAGTCGCCCCCCCGGCAACCGCGACCCCAGGCCCGAAGAGGTGGCCGCGTGCGCGCCGTTTTTAATGCGCCAAATCGATTTGGTGCGCCCGCAGATCATCCTCGCGGTGGGCCGGATCGCCGCTCAAAACCTGCTGCAGACCGAGGCGCCGTTGTCTAGGCTGCGGGGCAAGGTGCATTACTACAAAGCCATTCCAGTGATCGTGATCTACCATCCCGCCTACCTGCTCCGCAATCCGGCCGCCAAGCGGCAGGCGTGGGAGGATTTAAAGTTCGCTTGGCAAGTTTATTCCGCGCGCTCACAGCAAACCCATGGATAAGCTCACCAGCATGAAAGTCTTCGCCAAGGTGGCCCAAAGCGGAAGCTACGCCGCCGCCGCCAAAGAACTGGGAATTTCCCGGGCGATGGCGACCAAGCACGTCATCTATCTGGAAAACACCCTAGGGGTGCGGCTGCTCAACCGCACGACGCGCAAGCTCAGCCTGACCGAGGCGGGGACAGCCTATCTGGCTCGTTGCCTACAGATCCTCGAAGAGATCGAAGAGGCCGAATCGGCGGTCACCAGCCTCCACGCCGAGCCGCAGGGCTTGCTGCGGGTGTCGGCGCCGCCGTTTTTTGGCACCTTTCACCTGGCGCCCACCATCGCCGATTATGTCAAACAATACCCTAAAGTCCGGGTGGACTTGATCATCCGCGGCGGGGCGGTGGATATGTTGGCCGAAGGCTTGGACCTGGCGATCCGCCTCGGGGAACTGCCCGACTCCAGCCTGATCGCGCGCAAGCTGGCGAGCTCCCCTAGAGTGGTGTGCGGGGCAGCCAGTTACTTTGAAAAATACGGCCGGCCCAAGACGCCGCAGGACCTGCGGGAGCACAACTGCTTGATCAATTTTGGATTTGAGCCGCACGACGTATGGCGATTTACTGCGCCGAACGGGGAACAAATCGCGGTGCGGGTGTCTGGGACGCTGCGCGCTAATACCGCCGATCCTTTGCGCCTGGCCGCCATCCACGGGGCCGGCTTGGTGGTGCTGCCTACCTACATCGCCGGTCAGGACTTGAGCAAAGGACGGCTGGAGGCGGTGCTGCAGGAGTACGAACTGCCTTCCATGGACATCTACGCGGTCTATCCCCACCGCCGCCACTTATCGGCCAAGGTGCGAACGTTCTTGGATTTCCTCACCGAACGCCTGTACCCTATTCCGTACTGGGAGAAATGGCGCGGGACTTAATAGAACGTGGAGCGCAGGAGCTTTATCCGGATCGAAGTGGAGCTTGAGGCTCTGGCCACTTTAGACAGCGGCAGCCGCGTTCCGGTAAGGATCGTAGACCTCTCCGAGGCCGGCGCCCAGATCGAATGCGACGCCCTCAGCGCGGCCATCCTCGCCCCCGACGCCGATTGCCTAGACTCCGACGGCAGGCCGATCGAGCTGGATTTAAGCTGCAACTTGCAAGAATCCCAGGTTCGGGTGCGCTGTCGGGTGATCTTCGTCCGCCGCCTCGCCCACGACGCCTACCGCATCGGCCTGCGCTACGCTGATCCGTTGCAACCTGAGCTGATCGCGCTCAGGCGCTACTTGCACGGCCGTTAAGCGATCGCCTCGGCAAGCGCCTGCGCCAGCGCTGTCCGGCTTTCCTCGCAGGTCAACGGCTGGCCTTGGCAGTCGGTCAGAAAGAAGATGTCTTCGGCCCGATTCCCTAAGGTAGCGATGCGCGCCTCGTGCAAACGCAGCCTGAAGCGCTCGAAGACCTCGCCCACGCGGGCCAAGAGGCCGGGCCGGTCGGCGGCGATGAGTTCGAGCATGGTGCGGCCGTGCTTGGCGTCGGGATAAAAGTGGACTTGGGTGGGAATGGAAAAGTGCCTGAGGCGCCGATTCGGGCGCCGCTCAATGGCAAAGCACGAGGGCCTAGGGTCTTTTAGGCAGCGCTGGAGGCGGGTTACGATTTGGTACTGGCGGCTCAGGTCCAAAATCGGCTGACCGTCGCGCTCGAGCACCAAGAAACTGTTGACCACGTAGCCGTCCTGGGTCGTTTCCAGACGCGCCGCGAGCACCGTCAGCCCGAGCTGCTCTAAAAGCGCTGCCGTCTGGGCAAAAATCGCGTCGCGGTCGCGCATGTACACGAACACCTCGGCGCTGCCGCGCCGGTTTTGCGGCCGTAAAAGCACCAAAGGCAAGGCGTGCTCTGGAGTCTGGGCGATCGCCAAAGCCTGCCAGGCGCACTCTTCCGGCTGGCCGCGGAGAAAATAAGCGGCGCTGAAATGGGCAAAAACCCGCTCGACGGTGGCCGCGTCTAGGCCCAAGCGCAACAGCAGGGCGCGGGTGTCGCGTTGGGTTTCCGCGGCGCGCGCGGCCGCGTCCGGCGCCTCCAGCCCGTAGCGCAGTCGGTCGCGGGTGGCCAGGTACAGCTCGCGCAGCAGCGAATCGCGCCAGGCGTTCCAGAGCGTGGGGTGGGTGCCGCGGATGTCGGCCACGGTCAAAAGATACAGGTAGTTGAGCCGCTCCTCGCTGCCGACCTGGCAGGCGAATTCGCGGATCACTTCCGGATCGCTTAAGTCTTTGCGCTGGGCGGTGAGCGACATGAGCAGATGGTGGCGCACCAGCCAGCAGACCAGCCGGGTGTCGTGCTCGGCCAGCCCGTGGCGGCGGCAAAACTCGCGCACGAGCTGTTCGCCGACGACCGAATGGTCCCCGCCGCGTCCCTTGCCTATGTCGTGGTAAAGGCCGGCGAGGTACAACAACTCCGGCTTGGCGACGAGCGCGAAGACGTCGCTGGCTAAGGGAAGTTCGTGGCGGAATTCGGCCTGCCCCAAGCGGCGCAGGTTGCGGACCACGAACAGGACGTGCTCGTCCACCGTATAGGCGTGGAACAGATCGTACTGCATCCTGCCGACGATGGGCGCAAACTCGGGCAAGTACGCCCCGAGCACGCCGTACCGGTTCATCCGGCGCAGTTGCTGGGTGACCCCGCTGGGCCCGCGCAGGATTTCCAGAAAAATCCGGCAAGCGCGGGGGTCGTTACGAAAGTTCTGATCGATGCGGTGAAGATTTTGGCGGATGGCGCGGACGGTGTGGGCGCGGAGGCCTTTGAGCTCGGGATGGCGATTGAGGTGCAGGAAAACCTCGAGCAGCCCTAAAGGATAGTCGGCGAACACGTTGGGGTGGCGGATTTCCAAGTGCTGGTTGACCACTTGGAAGTGCGCGTCGAGGATTTCAGGCTCGGCGTTGAAATCGGGACACAAGGTCTCTTCCAAGAGTTGCAGCAGCATTTCCGAGAGCCGCTGCACGCTCTGCACAGTACGAAAGTAATCCTGCATGAAAGCCTCTACCGGCGCGTTGCCCTGGCCGGCATAGCCCAAGGCCTGGGCCAAAGGGCGCTGATAGTCAAACAGGATCCGCTCCTCTGCCCGTCCGGCCAAGAGATGCAAGGCAAACCGAATCCGCCACAGCATGTTGCGCGCCTGTTCCAGCTCTTGGTATTCATCCTCGCTCAAGCAGCCCTGAGCGACCAGTTCGTGCAGAGTGGCCGTTGGAAAGTGGCGCTTGACCACCCAGGCGATGGTCTGGATGTCCCGCAAGCCCCCCGGTCCTTCCTTCAGATTCGGTTCCAGCTTATAGGCGGTGTCGTGATATTTGCGGTAGCGCGCCGCTTGTTCCTCGAGCTTGGCCTTAAAGAAAGCCGGCGAGGGCCAAATCCGATCCGGCCCGATGCGCGCCTGCATGGCCGCAAACAACGCGCGATCCCCAAAGATCCAGCGCGCGTCCATCAGGTTGGTGACCACAGTTTGGTCTTTGATCGCCTCCTCCTCGCACTGGGCCACGGTGCGGACGCTGTGTCCAGGCTTTAGGCCGATGTCCCAAAGCGCGGCAAACAAGGCGCTTAAGGCGGACTCCAGGCGCGGGGGAACGTGGTCCGGCACCAGCACCAACAAGTCGATGTCGGAATAGGGATGCAACTCGCGCCGGCCATAGCCCCCCACCGCCACCAGACAGGCCTTATCCGCCGCCGCGCCCAGGCAGCGCCTAAAGCTGCCGGCCAAGAGCGCGTCCATAAACGCCGCGCGGGCGCAAAGCAGCTCAGATACCGCCGTCCCGGCGCGAAAGCGCCGTTCGAGCTCAGCGCCAAAAGCTTGCAAGGATTCCTTGGAAGGGAAAAGGGTATAGCGCAAAGCTCAGTCCCAACGCAAAACGCGCGGAAACTCTTCTTCCTCCCGCAGGGTTAGGACCTCGACCCCGTCCTCGGTGAGGGCCAAGGTGTGCTCCCATTGGGCCGACAAACTGTGGTCCTTGGTGACCACCGTCCAGCCGTCCGGCAGCAGTTTGACGTGGCGCTTGCCGGCATTGACCATAGGCTCGATGGTGAAAGTCATCCCCGGTTCGAGGATAATCCCCGTGTTGGGTTTGCCGTAATGGAGCACCTGCGGCTCCTCGTGAAAGCCGCGGCCGATACCGTGGCCGCAGAATTCGCGCACTACCGAATACCCTTGCGCCTCGACGTACTGCTGGATCGCTTGGCCTATCTTGCCCAGATCGACGCCCGCCTTGACTTCGCGGATTCCTACGTACAAGGCCTCTTGGGCCACCTGCACCAAGCGTTTGGCTTTGATCGAAGGCTCGCCCACGCAAAACATCTTGCTGGTGTCGCCGTGGAACCCGTCTTTGATCACGGTGACGTCGATGTTGACGATGTCGCCGTTTTTGAGCTGGCGGTTGCCAGGGATGCCGTGGCATACTTGATGGTTGACCGAGGTGCAGATCGACTTGGGAAACCCCTTGTAATTCAAGGGCGCGGGGACAGCCCCTTGGACGTTGACGATGTAGTCGTGGCAGAGGCGGTCCAGCTCCTCGGTAGTCACCCCCGGTTGGACGTAAGGGGAGATGAACTCCAAAACCTCCGCCGCCAGCCGCCCGGCGACGCGCATTTTTTCCAGTTCCTCAGGGGTCTTCAACGGAATTCCCCAACGCGTCATGCGCTGATAGGCTTGCTTCATGGCGATGACCCCTTAGGCATTAGCCCCGTTGTTTGACCATAGTCGTTTATGGTATAAAACGATGCTATTTTAGCAAAAATCCACACACCTATCGACACGCCCTAGGGGGTGCTTGTTCCTTTACGGGAACGGTTCTAGGACGGGATGGGTGGAGGTCTAACCCCAAACTTTTAAGGAGTAATCCAAATGGCAGATGTCTCCATGCGCGAACTGCTCGAGGCGGGCGTGCATTTTGGTCATCAGACCCGCTATTGGAACCCGAAAATGGCTCCGTTTATCTACGGCGTCCGCAGCGGGATCCATATTATCAATCTGGAAAAGACCTTGCCGTACCTACGCGAGGCTTTGCATTTCCTAGAGCAGACCGCAGCCAATCGCGGCGTGGTTTTGTTCGCCGGGACCAAAAAAACCGCCCAAAAAGCGGTTCAGGAGGAGGCGGTGCGCTGCGGCATGCCGTACGTCAATTATCGTTGGCTAGGCGGAACCTTGACCAACTTCAGAACCATCCGGCAGTCGGTCAAACGCCTCAAAGAGCTGGAAACCATGCGCGACGACGGCACTTTGCAGCGCTTTAGCAAACGCGAGGCGCTCGAGCTGATGCGGGAGCTCGAGAAACTCGAGCGCAGCTTAGGCGGAATCAAGGACATGGAAGAACTGCCCGACGCCCTCTTCGTGCTGGACGTGGGCCATGAATACATCGCCGTCCGCGAGGCGCAGAAGCTAGGTATCCCCATCGTCGGCGTGGTCGATACCAACAACAGCCCCGACGGCATCGATTACCCCATTCCCGGCAACGACGACTCCATCCGCGCCATCCAGCTTTATTGCCGGGCGGCGGCCACGGCGATTCTGGAAGGCAAAGCCAGCCGGGTGGAGCTGATGGCGGCGGGGGACGAATTCGTAGAGGCGCCGGAAACCCCGGCGAGTTCCTAAGCGTCTTGAACGGCAACACGAGGTGAAGCGATGACGAACATAACTGCGGCGTTGGTCAAAGAACTGCGCGAGCGCACCGGTTCGGGGATGATGGAGTGCAAAAAAGCGCTTGCCGAAGCCGGCGGCGACCTGGAAGCTGCGGTGGAAATCTTGCGCAAGGCTGGGTTGGCCAAGGCCGACAAGAAACGCGACCGCACCGCCGCCGAAGGTCGGATCGCCATCCAGATAAGCCAGGACGGCAAGCAGGCGGTGATGCTCGAGGTCAACAGCGAAACCGATTTCGTGGCCAAAAACGAAGATTTCCTGAAATTCGTGGACCGGGTAAGCGCAAGAGCGCTACAGAGCGGGGCGGCGACGGTAGAAGAGCTGCTCGCCGTGCCCCTCGACCAGGAGGGACCGACGATCGAAGAAGCGCGGCGCGAACTGGTCGCCAAGCTGGGGGAAAACATCAACGTCCGCCGCCTGGCCCGGCTTGAGACCGAGACCGCGACGCTCGCCTCCTATCTCCACGGGAGCCGCATCGGCGTGCTGGTCGAAGTGCAAGGAGGAGGCGCCGAGCTGGCCCGAGACATCGCCATGCACATCGCCGCCTGCAAGCCTTTATGGATACGCGCGCAGGACGCTCCGCCCGAGGTCCTTGCCAAAGAGCGGGAAATCTTCCTTGCCCAGGCGGAGGCGAGCGGCAAACCCCAAAACGTCATCGACAAGATGGTCGAAGGCAGGGTGCGTAAATACTTGCAGGAAGTCACCTTGCTCGAACAGCCGTTCATCAAAGACCCCGAGCGGAGCGTCGCCGAGCTCTTAAAAGAGGCGGGGGCCGAGGTGATCCGCTTTGTTCGCTTCGAGGTGGGCGAGGGGTTGGAAAAAACCCGCGCTGATTTTGCCGAGGAAGTGATGGCGCAGGTGCGCGCTTGAAAATGGCGACTCCGCGCTACCGGAGAATCCTGCTCAAGCTCAGCGGCGAAGCCTTGATGGGGCGGCGCGAGTTCGGGCTCGATGCCGAGCCCATCCGCCGCCTTGCGGCCGAGATCGTGGAGTTGCGCCGGCTCGGCGTCG
Source organism: Methylothermus subterraneus (assembly GCF_054656915.1). Lineage (NCBI taxonomy): Bacteria > Pseudomonadati > Pseudomonadota > Gammaproteobacteria > Methylococcales > Methylothermaceae > Methylothermus > Methylothermus subterraneus. The sequence continues at coordinate 20,919 of NZ_BAAHXK010000011.1, read as the reverse complement.
AGGTCGGAATGGTGATCGGCGGCGGCAACATCGTGCGGGGCGCGGAGAAAGCCGCAGAAGGTCTGGATCGGGTCACCAGCGACCACATGGGCATGCTGGCGACGGTCATCAACGCCTTGGCCATGCAGGATGCGATCGAGCATCTGGGACAACCGGTGCGGGTCATGTCGGCGCTCAAGATCAACCAGGTCTGTGAAGACTACATTCGCCGGCGGGCGATTCGCCACCTGGAAAAGGGGCGGGTGGTGATCTTCGCCGCCGGTCTGGGCAATCCGTTCTTCACTACCGATTCGGCCGCCAGCCTACGCGCGATCGAGATCAACGCCGACCTCCTGATCAAGGCGACCAAGGTCGACGGCGTCTATACCGCCGATCCGTTCAAAGACCCCACCGCCGAACGCATCCCCTATTTGACCTACGATGAGGCGATCAAGCTCAAGCTGGCGGTGATGGATACCACGGCCCTCGTGTTGTGCCGCGATCACGAGCTGCCTTTGCGGGTCATGAACGTGTTCGAGCCGGGCGCGATCGCGCGCGTAGTCCAGGGCGAGGAGATCGGTTCACTGATTGAGACGGGCAAGAAACGATGATCGACAGCATCTATCAAGCGACCCAAGCCAAGATGGAGAAAACCCTCCAGGCGGTCAAGCAGGAGCTTGCCAAAATCCGCACGGGACGCGCGCATCCAAGCCTGTTGGACCACATCAAGGTGCCTTACTACGGCAGCGAAGTCCCGATGAGCCAGGTGGCCAACATCGCGGTGGAGGACGCGCGCACCTTGACCATCACGCCGTGGGAGCGGGCGATGGTTCCGGTGATCGAGAAGGCGATCCGCGAGTCGGACCTGGGCATCAACCCGCAAACCGCCGGGAACGTGATCCGCGTGCCGCTGCCTGCCTTGACCGAGGAGCGCCGCCGCGACCTGATCAAGGTGGTCCGGCACGAGGCCGAACAGGGCCGCGTCGCGATCCGCAACGTGCGCCGCGAAGCCAACGCCGAACTCAAAGACGCATTGAAAGCCAAGCAGATCTCGGAGGACGAAGAGCGCAAGGCCGAAGAGCGCATCCAACAGCTGACCGACCAATACATCAAAAAGATCGATCAGCTCCTGGCGGACAAAGAACAGGACCTGTTGTCCTTATAACGCATGAGCGATCCACACCCCCAGACCGCGCCGCTTCCCCGCCACGTCGCCATCATCATGGACGGCAACGGCCGCTGGGCGAGGCGCCGCAAGCTCCCCCGGACTGCAGGGCATCAGGCGGGCGTGGCCGCGGTCCGCAGGACGGTAGAGCACTGCGCCAAGCGCGGCATTGAGGTGCTGACCTTGTTCGCTTTCAGCAGCGAAAACTGGCGTCGCCCGCCCGAGGAAGTGGCGGTGTTGATGCGGCTGTTTCAGCTGACTTTGGAGCGCGAGACCGCCAAACTCCACGAAAACGGCATCCGCATCCGCGTCATCGGCGACCGGTGCGCCTTCCCCCCCGAGCTGCAGCACCGCATCTTGGAGGCCGAACGGCTCACCTTTGCCAACCGGCGGATGACTTTGGTGATCGCCGCCAACTACGGCGGCCGCTGGGACATCGTGCAGGCGGCAAGAGCCTTGGCGCGCCGGGTCGAGCAAGGGGAGCTCAAGAGCCAGGACATCGACGAAACCTTGTTTGCCGCGCATCTGGCAGGCGCCGAGCTGCCTGAACCGGATCTGTTCATCCGCACCGGTGGGGAAGTGCGCATCAGCAACTTCCTGCTCTGGCAGCTGGCCTATACCGAGCTGTACTTCTCCGAGGTGCTGTGGCCGGATTTCGACGCCGCCGAATTGGACCGAGCGCTGGCCGAGTACGCGCGTCGCGAGCGGCGTTTCGGCCACACCAGCGAACAATTGGAGCTAAAAAAATCCTATGGCTGAAATCCCTGTTTTCCGTCCTTTATTGCAGGACCGAGCCTTGAAGCTGCGCATCGCCACCGCCGCGGTCTTGCTTCCCATCGTCCTGTGGGCGGTCTATACGCTGTCGGTCAAAAGCTTTCTCATCGCCTGGGGCGCAGTCGTCCTGGCGGCCGCCTGGGAGTGGAGCGCGCTTGTGGGGATTCGGGCTTTGACCTGGCGCCTCGGTTTCGTCTTGGGCTTGTTGGCCTTGCAGATATCGGCCTGGTACTGGCCCAAATTCATCACCCACCTAGCCGATTTGACCCACTTCGACGGCTTGACCGCGCTGGTGACCTGGGGGCTGGATTACATCGCTTTTCCCACAGTGCTCGCCTGGCTGGCGTTGGGGGTCGCCTTGCGCAGCTGGCCAGACAAGCTGGTCGCCAGGCCTTGGCCTAAAGCTGTCCAGGTCCTGGTCGCCTGGTTCGTGCTGTTCTCGGCGTGGTTGTTGATGGCAAGATTACGGGCCAACTTCGGCAACGCGGCGATCTTCTATCTTTTGTTCTTAGTCTGGCTCGCCGACACCGGCGCCTTCTTCGTCGGCAAAAAATGGGGCCGTACCCCTTTGGCTGCGGCCATCAGTCCGGGAAAAACGCTCGAGGGAGTCTACGGGGCGATGCTGGTCTGCGCCCTGTACACCGCCGCCGTAGGCTATTTTCTGGAGTTTAACTTTAAGCGGATCGCAGACTTCGTGATCCTGGCGTTGATCGCCGTGCTGGTCTCGATCTGCGGCGACCTCTTAGTCAGCCTTTACAAGCGCTGGGCGGGGGTGAAGGATGCAGGAAGATTGCTGCCTGGGCACGGAGGGCTGCTCGACCGAATCGACAGCCTCCTGGCCGCCTGCGCGGTCGTCTATGCCGGGTTCCTGGGACGGGAGCTGTTCGGGTGAAGGGCTTGTGCATCCTCGGAGCCACTGGCTCGATCGGGGTCAACACCCTGGACGTGGTGGCCCGCCATCCCGACCGATTTCAAGTCGTCGCCCTGACCGGCAATTGCCGCACCGAGACGCTGCTTAAGCAGTGCCTTAAGCATCGGCCTGCCTATGCGGTGATGGTGGACGCTCGGGCCGCCTCGGAGCTGCGCCGGCAGCTTAAGGCAGAAGGTCTAACCACCGAAGTGCTGGCCGGCGCCGAGGCCCTGGTCGAAGTCGCCAAGCTCCCCGAGGTCGATTACGTCATGGCGGCGATCGTGGGCGCCGCCGGCCTGCTTCCCACCTTGGCGGCGGCGCGCGCCGGCAAACGCATCCTGCTCGCCAACAAAGAGGCGCTGGTGATCTCCGGTCCGCTGTTCATGGATGCCGTGCGCGCCTCCGGCGCCGAACTCCTGCCGATAGACAGCGAGCACAACGCGATCTTCCAGTGCCTGCCGCCCGGTTTTCGAGCCGGCATCGCTCCGCCGGCGGTGCGCCGGATCTTATTGACGGCCTCGGGCGGGCCGTTTCTCACCACCCCGCTCGAGGATTTAGCCAAGGTCACACCGGAGCAGGCGATCGCCCACCCCAAGTGGGAGATGGGCAAGAAGATCTCGGTGGACTCGGCTACCATGATGAACAAGGGCTTGGAAGTCATCGAGGCGAGCCTGTTGTTCGCCGTTCCGCCCGAGCGCATCGAAGTCGTCATTCACCCCCAGAGCGTGATCCATTCGCTGGTCGATTATCAAGACGGCTCGGTGTTGGCGCAGCTCGGCAACCCCGACATGCGGATCCCGATCGCCTACGGGCTGGCCTGGCCGGAGCGGATCGACTCGGGAGCGGACGCGCTGGACCTGTTCGAGGTGGCGCGGCTGGACTTTCAGCCGCCGGATTTTAAGCGCTTTCCTTGCCTGCGCTTGGCGTTTGAAGCGGCGCGCGCAGGCGGCACCGCGCCGGCGCTGCTCAACGCCGCCAACGAAGTGGCGGTGGCTGCGTTCTTGGAGCGCAAGATCCCTTTTACCGGCATCGCCGGGCTGATCGAACACACGCTAAACGCGATCCCTGCCGCCGCGGCAAAAGACCTGGAGGCGGTGCTGGCGGCAGATACCTCGGCGCGCCGATTCGCCGCCGCTCAGTTGGCTGCCTTCGAGGAAAAGCGATGAGCGCCTTGCACAACCTGTTTTTTTTCATCCTCGCCCTCGGGGTGCTGATCACCTTTCACGAGTTCGGCCACTTTTGGGTCGCCCGCCGGCTCGGGGTAAAAGTGCTGCGCTTCTCCATAGGATTTGGCGCCCCCTTATGGCGCTACCGGAAATCTCCGGAGGATACCGAGTTCGTGGTCGGCGCGCTGCCGCTTGGGGGCTACGTCAAAATGGTGGACGAGCGCGAAGGCGAGGTCGCCGCAGCCGACCTTCCTTACGCCTTCAACCGGCAGCCGCTTCTTGTCCGGGCGGCGATCGTGGCGGCCGGCCCGCTCTTCAATCTGCTGCTCGCGGTCCTGTTGTACTGGATCGTCGGGGTCGGCGGCGAAACCGGGCTCAAACCGATCGTGGGCCAAGTAGAACCGAATTCTTTAGCCGCCCAGGCCGGGTTCCAAAAAGGCGACGAGATCGTCGCGATCGGCGGCGAAGAAGCGCCTACTTGGACTCAGGTCATCACCCTCTTGTTCGCCGAAGTCGTCGAGCGCCAAACGATCCCGGTCGAGGTCCTCACCCCCGCCGGCGACAGGCGCGTTTTGATCCTGGAAATCCCAAAGGAATTGGCCGAAAACCCCAATCTCTTGGGCCAGAAGCTGGGACTCAAGCCTTTCGAGCCGCCGCTGCCTCCCGTCCTCGCCCAGGTCGAGCCGGGCAGTCCGGCTAAAGCTTCTGGGTTACGACCCGGCGATCGGATCGTGGCGGTCGACGATGTTCCGATCGAGGACTGGCGCCAGCTGGTGGAAATCGTCCGCAAGCGTCCCAAGCAGCCGCTCAAGCTTAAAGTCGAGCGCCAAAACCAGATCCTAACGCTCACCCTCACCCCAGAGGAAACCCCAAACCACGAAGGTCGGATCGGCGCTGGGGTAAAAGTCGCGCCCGAGCTCTATGCGCCCTACCGGGTCACTTACCGGCTGGGGCCGGTGGAAGCGTTGGTTGCAGCCGTAGGCAAAACCTTCGAGTTTTCCTGGCTGACTTTGAAGATGCTGGGCAAGATGCTGATCGGCGAGGCGAGCGTGCAGAACCTCTCCGGCCCCATCAGCATCGCCCAGTACGCCGGCCAGTCGGCTGCCTTAGGGATAAGTTATTTTCTTAAATTTCTGGCCGTAGTGAGCATCAGCTTAGGCGTGGTCAACCTCTTGCCCATCCCCGTGCTCGACGGCGGCCACCTGACGTTCTATCTGGTCGAGGCGGTGCGCGGCAAGCCTTTGTCCGAGCAAGCTATGGCCCGCTTCCAGCAAATCGGGATGGCGATCCTCATCGCCTTGATGGCGCTGGCCATGTTTTTAGATATTCAACGTCTATTCGAGTAGGTCGCGATCATGCGCAAATTTCTCTGCCCTGCCTTACTGGTGCTGCCGACGGTGATTGCCGCCGCCGAACCCAAACAGCTTCGGCAAGCCTTAGCGCAACATCTGCCTGAAGCCAAGGTCGATGCCATCCGCGAATCCGAGATCCAAGGCCTGTACGAGGTCACGATCGGCCCGCGCCTGTATTACGTCTCCCCGGACGGACGGTTTCTGATCGACGGTCATCTGTTCGACCTCAAAAACCGCACCGACCTGACCGAAGCCAAGCTCGCCAACGCTAGAAAAGCGGCTTTGGATAAAATCGGCGAAGAGGCGATGATCGTGTTTGCGCCGGCCGAGCCCAAGGCCACCGTCACCGTATTCACCGACATCGATTGCGGCTACTGCCGCAAGTTTCACTCCCAGATCCAAGAGTATTTGAACCTGGGGATCAAAGTGCGTTACCTGTTTTACCCCCGCGCCGGCAAGGGCTCGGAGTCTTACCACAAGGCGGTGGCGGTCTGGTGCGCCAAGGACCGCCAGGCGGCCTTGACCGAAGCCAAACAGGGCAAGGCAATCGAGAGGCGCGCCTGCGACCATCCGGTGGACCGGCACCTCGCGCTGGCCGAGGAATTCGGCGTCCAGGGCACGCCTACCCTCATCACCGACCGCGGCGAGCTGCTCCCCGGGTATGTGCCGCCGCCGCAGCTTTCTGCCTATTTAAGCCGCGGCCGCAACTGATCCCAGCTTGGCCGCTTGAGAACGGGAGGTAGCGGCTTGCCGCCTGGCGATTGATTCCTGCGTCAGGCCGGTCAAGACCTGCATGACTTCCTGGCTGCCTTGCTCCATGTTGCCCATCTGCGCCACGATGGCCTCGATTCGCTTAGGATCGGTCTTAATATCCTGCCGGGAGAGCGCGAGCGCCTGCTGGGCCGAGTTGTGCACTTGGGCATGCGGCGCCTCGAGCCGCCGGTAACTAGGCAGGCTCGCAAAGCGCTCCTTGCCCACCCCCTCGTAGTACCACTTGCCCAGCCGGCAGCTGTGGTGATCGACGGCGATGGCCTTGGCCTCGGCGGTCTTTTGCGCATCGGCCACCGCCAGATACGCGTTCTGCTTGTAGATAATGTGGTCGATCTTGACCAGGGTGGAAAACGCGGTCTCCTGGGCGTCGGTGGCGCGGAGTTTGGTCTGGTTGGCGGCGGCTTCGAATTCGCCAAAACGCGCGCTGAAGGTCTCGACGATAGGCTGCATGCGATCGGCCAGCTCCACCGAGGCGTTCGCTTCCGCGGCAATGGCCGCCACGCTGTCGCCAAATCCTTTAAGGATGCGCGAGATCTCCACCGCCGCTTCCTTGGTGCGATTGGACAAGGCCTTGACCTCGTCGGCCACCACCGCAAACCCGCGGCCGTATTCGCCGGCGCGGGCGGCCTCGATGGAGGCGTTCAAGGCCAAAAGCCCGGTTTGGTCGGCGATGTCGGTGATGATCGACAGCGCCTTGATCACCTGTTTGCTGGTGTCGCTTAGACTGGTGATGATCTGAGCGGCGCCGGCCACCTTGGCGGCGATCGCGCTTACGGCTTGCCGCACCTCGTCCACTCCGTGTTTGCTGGAACTGGCCGCTTGAGCGTTGGCGTCGGCGATGGCGACCACCTCGGCCAAGGTTTGGGTGACGGTCTGCATATCCTGCTGACACAGCCTCAGATTGGCGATCAGATTGCCGCTGTTGAGCTTATAGAGACTGGCGCCAAGCCGGGTCGCAAGCTGCTGCTCGTAGTTTTGACGCATCTCGGCCAAGGCGCGGTTGACGTACTCCATGCCGGTCTTAAACTGCCCTGGAAGTCCTTGCGCGAGACCCGGGCGGCCAAAGTCGCGGCGACCGGCGCGGGCGAAAACGGTATTCATTTCGCGGAAATACGCCTCGCACATATCCAAAAGCTCGTTGAGCTCCCACGCGACTTTGCCGACTTCGCCCAAGGCGTGCACGCCGGTGATCCGATGGTGCAGCTCGCCAGAGCGGCATTTCTGCAAGGTTTGGTAAATCTTTTCGAGCGCGTCCAGATAAGGCGTCATCTGCCGCCGCCCCAACCAACTCAAGGCCAGCATCAACGCCGGCAAGAGCAGGAAATCAAGATGCCAGCCGTGGCGGGCGATGAGCCAAAGCGCGGCCAGGACGCCGAAGCCGGCGCCAAGATAGGCGGCGTAATCGAGCTTGGCGCTGAGCAGAGGTCGACCCGGATAGCGGGCGGGATTGGGTTTCATGGCTTGTCTCCGTAAAGATCCAAAACCAAGCGTTCGTAGCTTGTGCCTTTGCTCTGTAAGAAATCGTGCAGGTACGCCACCGATTGCTGCATGCCTTGCTTGACCGAAGACGCCCTCTGTTCGATCGCCAGCATCTCGCGGTAGATCGGCTCGATGGCGCGGATCGCCGAGGTCGGCGCCTGCCGCCGCACCGAATAGTACCCGGCGACCTGGCCGCGGCGGTCCAGGTCGGGAGTGACGTTGGCAAACACCCAATAGAAACTGCCGTCTTTGGCCAGGTTTTTGACGAAGGCAAAAAATTCTTGCTTTTTTTGGATGGTGTCCCAAAGCAGCCAGAAGGCCCCGCGGGGCATGTCTGGATGGCGGATGATATTGTGCTGCACGCCTAAGAGCTCTTTTTCCGCATACCCGGAAATCTCCATAAAGACGCGGTTGGCGTAGGTGATCTTGCCGCTCGGGTCGGTCTTGGAGACGATGAAATCGTCTTCTCCTAGCCGGCGTTCTTGGTTTTTGGGCACAGGACGTTGGCGCATGGCGTCTTCCCTCAAATTTCCCCCTTGAAAGCATAGACCAATTTTGAGCGATTGCGCGGGCGCCTTAAGCGGCTTATTCTGGAATAAGGTTTTAACAAATAAAGGAGGGTTTATGGACTCTGCTTTGCTGCGCGTGGGGCTTTTGGCGCTGATCTTGGCTTCGTTTAAGGCTCAAGCCGAAGTCGAATATCCGGCGGCCGACTTTCAGCCTCAAGTTATCTATTCGGCGCCAACGGAAGAAGGCAAATATCCTGCCGCCAGTTTTACCCCCCAAGTCGTTTTCCAGGACCCAGAGCTTATCGAGAAACTGGCCGCCCCCCCCAAAGCGCCGGCGCCGCAGGCGGCCGCCCCTAAAGAGCCTTCGCGCCCCCGCTCAAGCGTTGCGTTTGATGCCGCTCCGCCGTACGGGGCCGCGGGGCTGGCGCTAGCGGCGATCGCGCTGACCTTCTTTTGGGCGCGTAGGAGCAAAGCGCCCGCGCTCTACGCGGGCGCCGAATCGAACCCAGCCGCCGCAACCAAAGCCGGCGAGGCGAGCCAAGAAAGCGTGGAAGCGGTCCGCGAAGACTTGGAAGAGCTGGCGGTGGAGGTCGAGCAGACCTTGGCCACGACCAACCGCCAGCGCGCCGGCAAGAGCAAGCGCACCCGCAGGCGCTAAAGTTTCAGTCGAGCAAGCCTTTGAGCTCGTAAAGAATGGCCAGCGCTTGGCGGGGAGTAAGATCGTCGGGGTCGATTTGCTCAAGCCGCGCGCGCAACCGGGATTCGCTCGTTGATGCGGCAAACAGATCGAGCTGGGCGGGCAACGGGGAGCGGTCCTCCAGTTCTTTGAGCTTGGCGCGGGCACGGGCGATGACTTCTTTCGGAATCCCGGCGAGCGCGGCCACTTTCAGACCGTAGCTTTGACTGGCTGGGCCGTCCCGCACCGCGTGCAGAAACACGATCTGATCGCCGTACTCGGCCGCCTCGAGGTGCACGTTGGCCACCTCCGGCAAAACCTCGGCCAAGGCGGTGAGTTCAAAATAGTGGGTGGCAAACAAGGTGAGCGCGCGGTTCTGGCGCGCCAGGAATTCGGCCACCGCCCAAGCCAAAGAGAGGCCGTCGAAGGTCGAGGTGCCGCGCCCGATCTCGTCCACCAGCACCAGACTGTGCGCGGTGGCGTTGTGGAGGATGCAGGCGGTCTCGCTCATCTCCACCATGAAGGTCGAGCGGCCTGAGGCCAAATCGTCCGAGGCGCCGATGCGGGTAAAGATGCGGTCTATAGGGCCAAGGGTAGCCTGCTCTGCCGGCACAAAGCTGCCCAAGTGCGCCAAGAGGGCGATCAGGGCGGTCTGGCGCATGTAGGTGCTCTTGCCGCCCATGTTCGGGCCGGTGACGATCAGCATGCGCCGGCTCGGGGTCAGCTCCAAGTCGTTGGGGACAAAGTGTTCCACCTGGCTTTCCACCACCGGATGGCGGCCGCCGCGGATGCAAATCCCAGGGGTTTCGGTGAGCACGGGCCGCGTCCAACGGCAGCTCACCGCGCGCTCGGCGAAATCGGCCAGAACGTCCAGCTCGGCCAGCGCCTCAGCGCGGGCTTGAATGGCCGAAACTTTGGGGGTCAGCTCTTCCAAAAGCGCCTCATAAAGCGCCTTTTCCAAGGCCAAAGCGCGCTCGCGGGCGGATAGGACTTGTTCCTCGAACGCCTTAAGCTCCGGGGTGAGAAAGCGTTCGGCATGCTTGACGGTCTGGCGGCGGAGATAATCGGCCGGCACCCGCGCGCTCTGCCCGCGGGGGACCTCCAGATAGTAGCCGTGGACCTTGTTGTAGCGGAGTTTGAGGCCCGCGATTCCGGTCCGCTCCCGCTCGCGCTGCTCCAGGGCCACCAAGTAGTCGTCGCGGTGGCGGCTCAACGCGCGCAACCGGTCCAGCTCCGGGTGAAAGCCTGCGGCCAGCACGCCGCCGTCGCGCAGCAGCGGCGGAGGATCCTGGACGATCGCGCGTTGAAGAAGATCCAAGACCTCGGGCAAGTCGTCCAGGCGCGCGCTCAATTCCCGCAGCCTAGGGCTTACAAGATCGCCAAGCTGTTCGCGCAGGCCCGGCAGCACGGTCAAGGTCTGACGGATCAAGGCCAGATCGCGCGGACGAGCGGTCTTTAGCGCGATGCGGGTGGCGGCCCGACCGAGGTCGGCGGTAGCGCGGAGCCGCTCGCGCACAGGCCTAAACCTTTGCGTCTGGATAAGCTCTTCTACCGCCTCGAGCCGGGCCGTGATCTCGCCGCGGTCGCGCAAGGGGCGGTGCAGCCAGCGCCTGAGCAGACGGGAGCCGGCGGCGGTGACGGTGCGATCCAGCACCCCGAGCAGGGTAAACTCCGACCGGCCCGAAGGGTGGCGGTCCAGTTCCAGGTTGCGGCGCGTTGCCGCATCGAGGGCGATGGTCTCATTCCCGGTTTCCACCCGCAGCGCGGTCAAGTGCGGCAAGGCGCGCTTTTGCGTCTCGCGCACGTACTGGAGTAGGCTGCCGGCGGCGGCCACGGCGGCGTCTAAGCCTTCGCAGCCGAACCCGGCCAAATCCTGGACCTGAAACTGCTCGAGCAAGGCGCGGCGGGCGCTTTGCGGGTCGAAATGCCAGCTCGGCCTCAAGGTAACGGCGAGGCGCCGGCGTATCCACGCCGGCGCCGGCCAATCCTCGGGGAGCAGGATTTCGGCCGGGTCCAAGCGTTCCAGTTCGGCGGCGAGCGCGGTCTCGTCGGCCACCTCCTGAACCGTGAACTTAGCGCAGCTCAATTCCAGGTAGGCCAGGCCGAACCGGCCTTGCAGCGGCGCCAGGGCGAGCAGCAGGTTGTCGCGCCGCTCCTCGAGCAGGGCCTCGTCGGTGACGGTGCCCGGGGTGAGGACCCGCACCACCTTGCGCTCCATCGGCCCTTTGCCCTTAGGATCGCCGATCTGCTCGCAGATCGCCACCGCTTCGCCGGCTTTCAACAAGCGCGCCAAATAAGTATCCAGGGCGTGGTAAGGAATCCCGGCCATGGGCACCCGCTCGCCCCCCGATTCCCCGCGCGAGGTCAGGGTCAGATCCAAAAGGCGGGCCGCCTTGACCGCATCGTCGAAGAACAATTCGTAGAAGTCCCCCATGCGATACAGCAGCAGGACGTCCTTATACTCCGCTTTCAGGCGGAGATACTGCTGCATCATGGGGGTGTGGTGGCTCCAGGGAAGGTTGGGAGTCATGCGATCTTCAGGGATCGCCGACGAAGCGTATCGGTTTGCGCCCGGCCAGATGCTCAGGGGTAATGATGTAGGTGCCTCCCAGGCTCGTGTTCCAAATCCTTTGCGCGGTTTCGGTATCCCCGCCGGTAAAAATCCAGGTCAGGCCGCCGGTAAGCGCGCCAAGTCCGGCAAAGGCGAGCTTGAACGCGCCATACACGGGGGTGACGAGAAAACAGGCCGCTCCCGTGGCGAGATCGTAACCGGGGTCGCTCGCCTCCTCGTAAGATTGGGCCTGAAGCGGCACCGTCCAAACAAGCCAGCCGGTCAACAGTCCCACCAAGCATCGGCGCCGTAACCAAGGCAATTTTGCCTGCATAAGCTTTCCTCTTAGGTTATTCAACCAGACTTTGCATCAAATAGGGTATCATGTTGCGGTCCTTAGCGATAACCCGACCCGGCCGCGCAGCAGGCTTTCAATGCGCGTGCTTCACCTCGGCAAATACTACCCTCCTTATCGCGGCGGGATCGAGCAGTTCCTAGGGGATCTCCTGCCCGCTTTGCAGCGCGAAGGCATCGAGCCGGCGGCGTTGGTTCATGCCCACACCGGCGCGGAACGAAGCCAAAAGCCGTTTCCGGTGTGGCGAGCGCCAAGCCGTGGGCGGCTGCTTTACGCCCCGCTCAGCCCGTCCTTTCCGGTCTGGCTCGAGGCGATGATCCGCGCGTTTGAGCCAGACGTGCTGCACCTGCACCTGCCCAATCTTTCGGCCTGCTGGAGCCTGGTGGTCCCGGCCGCGCGCCGCCTGCCGTGGGTGGTCCACTGGCACGCCGACGTGGCCTCGCGCGACCCCCGCCTGCGTTTAGCGTACCGGTTTTACCGCCCGTTGGAGCAGGCGCTGCTGCGCAAGGCGCGCGCGATAATCGCCACCTCCCCGCCGTATCTGCGCACCAGCTCGAGCTTGCGGCCGTGGCGGGAGAAGACCCAGGTGGTGCCCTTAGGGCTAGACCCAGCCCGCTTGCCGCCGCCGGATCCGGAAGCCCGCCGCTGGGCGGAAAGCCGGTGGGGGAAGACGGAGGAACTGCGCTTGTTGTGCGTAGGCCGGCTGACTTACTACAAAGGCCACCGCGTGCTGCTTGAGGCTTTGGCGCAAGTTAAAGGCGTGCGCTTGCTGTGCGTCGGCAGCGGCGAGCGGGCCGCCAAGCTGAATGGGCAGATTCACCAGCTCGGCTTGCAAACGCGCGCGGCGCTGCTCGGTGAGGTGAGCGACTCCTGCCGCAACGCTCTGCTCGCCACCTGCGACGCGCTCGTGCTGCCTTCCCTGGAACGCACCGAGGCATTCGGGCTGGCCCTGCTGGAAGCGATGGCCTACGCCAAGCCGGTGATCGCCACGCGCGTTCCAGGCTCAGGGATGGGCTGGGTGGTGGTCGAGGGCGAAACCGGCTGGTTGGTGCCCCCGGGGGACGCGGCGGCGTTGGCGCAGCGGATCAGGTTTGTGCAACAATACCCGAGTTTAAGGCGCCAGGCGGGGGAAAAGGGACGGCTTAAGTTTAGAGAGAAATTCCAGATCCAAGCCTGTGCGCGGCGGTTGGCTGAAATCTATCGGCTTTGCAGCGAGTAAGCTTTGTCCTTGAAAGATCACGCAGCGCCGGGCAAAACGCCACGCCTTGACCAAACCGCGCGCGCGAGCGCGGTAGAGACGCGCGTACCCGATTCAAAGCTTGCGATATTGATGCCGGCCAAAGACGAGGCGGCGGCGATCGGCGAGGTGATCGCCCAGGTCAAGCGGCATTTCCCTAAGGCGCGGCTCGTAGTCATCGACGACGCCAGCCAAGATGCCACCGCAGAGGTAGCGGCTCAGGCGGGGGTGACGGTTTTGCCTCTGGCGGTTCCTCTAGGCGCTTGGGGGGCGATCCAGACCGGAATGCGCTATGCCCTCAAGCAAAACATCGCAGTTTGTGTAACGATGGACGCCGACGGCCAACACTTGGCCGCCGAGATTCCCAAACTCCTCAACGCCTTGGAACGCGAGCGCGCTGAGGTGGCCATCGGCGCGTATCCCGAGCGGGGCAGCCGCGCCCGCCGGATCGCTTGGCGGCTTTTCCGCACCTTGACCGGCTTTGAGTTCGCCGACCTCACTTCGGGGTTTCGCGCCTACCGCGGCCGGGCTTTGGCTTTGCTGGCCTCGCCCCGGGCGACCTTGCTCGAATATCAGGACCTTGGAGTCCTGCTTTTGCTGCGCGCCCACGGCGTCAAGATCGCCGAGACGGCGGTGGTCATGCGCCCGCGCGCGCACGGGAAATCGCGCGTGTTTTCCAGCTGGTGGCGGGTGGGCGCCTACCTAGGCCAAACCTTGGTGCTGTGTCTGGCCAACTTAAGGGTTAAGAAATGATTTCTTATCGCTTGACCTCCACCGCGTTGGGACTGATCATCGCCGGCGCGATTTTGTGGCTGATCGCCAAAGACCGCCTCCACGCCCGGCATGCGTTGTGGTGGGCCGGGGTGGCGCTGGCGGTGATGGGTTTGGGGGCATTCCCACAAGTCGTGGACTGGCTGGCGCAGCGGTTAGGAATAGCCTATCCTCCGGTGTTGGGAGTGGTTGCCGCCCTCGGTGTGATGCTAATAAAGATGCTGGCGCAGGACCTCGAGCACGCGCAGCAAGAGCGCATGTTAAGGCGCCTCGCCCAACGCCTGGCGATCTTGGAGGCCGAGCTGAAAAGCCTAACCCGCCACGAAGACGACCCGCGCTAAGCTAAGCGCTTAGAATTTCGGCAACGCCCAAGATTTCGGTACGACTTCGGCCGGTTGGCGTTCGGTAAGCAGGCGAACGCTGTCTTCCACCCAGGCGAGCAAGGACCACCGACCCCCCTCGTCTTCCACCAAAGCCGTGCAGTGCTCTACCCAGTCGCCGCAGTTGCCGTACAGCACGCCGTCTTCACAGCGCAGCGCAGGGCGGTGAATATGACCGCAGATCACCCCGTCGACTTGATCGCGGCCGGCGCTGTAGATAAGGGCTTGCTCGAAGGCGGCGATGTAATGCTCCACATTCTTGAGCCTGGCTTTGAGATCGCTCGCAAACGACCAATACGGCAACCCAAGCCGGCGACGGCCAAGGTTGATCACATGATTCAATCCCAAAAGCGTGTCGTAGCTCAAACTCCCCAAAGCGCTCAGCCAAGGATTGGAGCAGACCACCACATCGAACTCGTCCCCGTGAAGGAGCATCAGGCGACGGCCGTCGGCGGTTTGGTGGATGCAGCGCGTGGCGATCTCAATACCGTTGAACTGGGTGCCGGCGTAATCGCGCAGCAATTCGTCGTGGTTGCCGGGAATATAAATCACCCTTGTTCCCCGCTGAGCTAGGGTGAGGAGTTGGCGCACGACCTCATTGTGCATGGACGGCCAGTACCAGCCGGAACGCTTCAGGCGCCACAGATCGATCACATCGCCTATCAGATACAGCCAAGAGCAACGCAGATGGCGGAGAAAATCGACCAAGTATTCGGCCTTGCAGCTTTTGGTGCCGAGGTGGATGTCGGACAGGCAGACAGTACGGTAACAAAGTTCCATAACTTCCCCGCGATTGAATTGCGCAGGGATAAAATGGCAGGGCGGTGTGACAAAAATAGGACGCGGGGATGAAATTTCCGTTACTGCGCAAGGCCCCGCGCCGAGGCAAGACCCTCTGCGCCGTCCAGTTTGGCTCCGCGCAAGTCGGCTCCGGTGAAATCGGCCGCGTCGAGTTTGGCCTCGCGTAAGTCCGCGCCTTGCAAATTCGCGCCGCTAAGATCGGCGCCGGAAAGATCGGCGCGGTACAGGACGGCCCCTTCCAGGTTGGCGTTGGCTAGTTTAGCAAAGCGCAACCGCACCCGGTTGAAATCGGCGTTTTTGAGATTGGCACCGGTGAAATCGGCCCGGTCGCAGGTGGCGCGCATCAGTCCCATGCTTTGGTTTTTCATGTCCGCTCCCCAAAACGCCCCCTCCAGATCGGCGCCGACCAGCTTGGCCCGCTCTAGGATGGCCATCACCCGGCTGCGCCTGAGGTTGGCGTGGCTTAAATCGGCGTCGATCATGGTCACGCCGAAAATGCTGGCGCCTTCCAGATTGGCGTAGGCGAGATGGGTGCCGCGCATGACCGTAAGATCCAGGTTCTGGCCGGCGAGGTCGGCGCGGCTTAGATCGGCGTAGCGCAGATCCGCCCCCCAAAGATCGGCGCGGCGCAAGTCCAACCCCGAAAGATCGACCCGCTTTAAGTCCTTACGCCGAAGGTCCACCGGCCGGTCGGAAGTGGCGCGCTGCAACAATTCGATGACCTGCTCCCGGCTCAGATCGGCGGCCAAGAGCGCCCAAGGGAATACCAGCAAGGCAAGCAAGAAACGTTTCATGACGACCACCCTCCCAAGCTCTTAAAGAGTGCGTCTGGCAAGGGAAAATTTGCTTTATAATAAGCGGATTTTCCACGACTTGCTTTACAAAAGCGTATGGCAGGACACAGCAAATGGGCCAACATCCGCTATCGCAAGAGCGCGCAGGACGCCAAACGCGGCAAGATCTTCACCAAGCTGATTCGGGAGATCACGGTCGCGGCCAGGATGGGAGGCGGGGATCCTGCCGCCAACCCGCGCCTGCGCGCTGCCATCGACAAAGCGCTCTCCCAGAACATGCCTAAGGATACCATCCAGCGGGCCATCAACAAAGGCATTGGCGCCCAGGAAGGGGAGTCTTACGAGGAGGTGCGCTACGAAGGCTACGGCCCGGGAGGGGTCGCGGTGATGGTGGATTGCCTGACCGACAACCGCAACCGTACCGTGGCCGAAGTGCGGCACGCCTTTACCAAAGCCGGCGGCAGTCTGGCGACCGCGGGCGCGGTGGCGTATCTGTTTACCCAAATGGGCGTGATCAACTATCCGGCCGGCAGCAACGAGGACGCGATCATGGAGGTAGCCTTGGAAGCCGGCGCCGAAGACGTAGTCGGCCACGAAGACGGAAGCCTTGAGGTACTCACCTCGCCGGACGATTTCGCCAAGGTCAAACAGGCCTTGATCGCTGCCGGGCTAGAACCTGAGTCGGCGGAGATCACCATGCGCGCCAGCACCTCGGTGCGGCTTTCGGCGGAAGACGCCGAAAAAATGGTCCGCTTGCTGGAGCGCTTGGAAGACCTCGACGACGTGCAGCAGGTCTATTCCAACGCCGACATCAGCGAGGAAGTGTTGGCGGGGATTACTTAAAGGTATGGCCCGAATCTTGGGTATCGATCCCGGCTCCCGAATCACCGGGTTTGGGGTCATCGACGCGGACCGCTCGAGCCTGCGCTTGGTGGCGGCCGGTTGCGTGCGCAGCGCGGTGGGGGATTTTCCCGCGCGGCTCAAGGTCGTCTACGATGGCGTGCTGGCCGTGGTCCGCCAATACTTGCCGGAGGCGATCGCGATCGAACAGGTGTTCGTGCAGAAGAACGCCGACTCGGCCTTAAAACTGGGACAAGCGCGGGGAGCGGCGATCTGCGCTGCGCTGGCCGAGGATTTGCCCGTCTACGAATACGCCACCCGCCAGGTCAAGCAGGCGGTCGTGGGCAACGGCGGGGCCGACAAGGCCCAGGTGCAACACATGGTCAAAATTCTCCTCAATTTCCGCGGCGAGCTCCCCCTAGACGCCAGCGACGCTCTGGCGGTGGCGGTCTGCCACGCGCATTATCAGCAGACGCTCCAGCGCCAAGCGCAAGGGCTGGCATGATCGGTTTCTTGCGCGGTATCCTGGTGGTCAAGCAACCGCCTAGGCTGATCGTCGAAGTCGGTGGAGTCGGTTATGAAGTGGATGCGCCCATGTCCACGTTTTACCGCTTGCCTAAGATCGGCAGCGAGGTGACCCTTTACACCCATTTGGTGGTGCGCGAGGACGCCCACGTTTTGTTCGGGTTTGCCACCGAGGCCGAACGCGGCTTGTTTCGAACCCTGATTCGGGTCAACGGCGTCGGCACGCGGCTGGCGTTGGCGATCCTCTCGGGCTTAAGCGCCGAGGAATTCCAACGCTGCGTGCAACAGGGGGATGCTTTGAGGCTGCAAAGGCTGCCGGGCATCGGCAAAAAGACCGCCGAACGCCTGATCGTCGAGCTGCGCGACCGCTTGCCGCCATCTTCCCCAGAGCTCGTACCCGCCGCGCCAGCCGATCCAGTGCGCGAGGCCCAAGAAGCCCTGCTGGCCTTGGGGTATAAGCCGCACGAGGCGCAGCGCCTGCTCGATAAGGTGGCAGGCAAAGCCACGGCGGTCGAGGAACTGATCCGCCTGGCGCTGAAGTCCGCAGGCAGCCCATGATCGAAGAGCGCATCGTAAGTCCTACCAAGCTCGGCGAGGAGGACCTTCTCGATCGGGCCATTCGCCCGCGCCGGCTTGCCGACTACATCGGTCAGACCCAGCTCAAAGAGCAGCTTGCCATCTTCATCGAGGCGGCCCGAGCGCGAAGGGAGCCTTTGGATCACGTGCTGATCTTCGGCCCGCCCGGCCTGGGCAAGACCACCTTGGCCCACATCGTCGCTGCCGAGATGGGGGTGGGCTTGCGCCAGACCTCAGGACCTGCGCTCGAAAAACCGGGCGATCTGGCGGCCATTTTGACCAACTTGGAGCGCGGCGAGGTGCTGTTCATCGACGAGATCCACCGCTTGAGCCCGGTGGTGGAGGAAATCCTGTATCCGGCGATGGAGGACTTCCAACTCGACATCGTCATCGGCGAGGGGCCGGCGGCGCGTTCGATCAAACTGGACCTGCCGCCCTTCACCTTGGTGGGGGCGACCACGCGCGCCGGCCTTCTGACCTCGCCGCTGCGCGACCGCTTCGGTATCGTCCATCGGCTGGAATTTTATTCGGTGGCGGAACTGACCCAGATCGTCACCCGCTCGGCGCGGATTTTGAACCTCGAGATCGAGCCCGAAGGCGCCCAGGAAATCGCCCGGCGCGCCCGCGGCACCCCCAGGATCGCCAACCGCCTGCTTAGGCGGGTGCGCGATTACGCGCAGGTCAAGGGCGACGGGAAGGTAACGCGGGCGATTGCTCAAAGCGCCCTGGAAATGCTCAAGGTCGACCCCAACGGCTTCGATCAGCTCGACCGCCAGCTCCTTACCACCTTGATCGAGAAATTCGGCGGCGGGCCGGTGGGACTGGACAGCCTGGCGGCGGCCATAGGCGAGGAGCGCGGCACCATCGAAGACGTGCTCGAGCCTTATCTGATCCAACAGGGGTTTATGGTGCGGACCCCGCGCGGGCGGATGGCCACGCCGCAAACCTATAGGCATTTTGGCCTCCAGCCGCCTCGCGGCGCCAGCGAGGATCTGTTTGGCTGAGCTTTCAAGCTAGCCAAACCGGCGGCAAAAGTGGAAAATATCAGGCTTTCCAAGATGCAAGAACCTCAGTTTCGCTGGCCAGTCCGGGTCTATTACGAGGACACCGACGCCGGCGGCGTTGTTTACCATGCCAATTACCTTAAGTTCTTTGAGCGGGCGCGGACCGAGTTTTTGCGCACGTTGGGGTTTGAACAAGACGAACTCAAGACCCAAGAAGGAGTAATCTTTGCGGTCAAATCGCTCCGGGCTGAGTATTTGCGCCCGGCTTATTTCAACGATCTGCTTACGATTACCTGTACGGTGACGGCTTGGAAACCGGCCAGCTTGGAATTTTCCCAAACGGTCTTGAAAGACAGTCAGACTCTGTGTGCCGGCTGGGTGCGCGTTGCTTGTCTTAACGCCCTAACCTTACGGCCGTGTCCTATGCCCGAAGCGTTGAAGAGAGCACTCCCTGCCCTATGAATCACTCTTTGCTCGATCTGATCACCAACGCCAGCCTCCTGGTGCAAATCGTGATGGCGATTCTCGCCACCGCCTCGGTGTTCTCCTGGACGGTGATTTTGCAAAAAGCGCGCGAGCTCAAACAAGCCGAAATCGAGGCGGATGACTTTGAGGATCGCTTTTGGTCTGGGATCGACCTGGCCGATCTGTACAAGCAGTTGGTCAAGGCCGAAGCCGAAGGGCTGGAGGCGGTGTTCGTCGCCGGGTATCAAGAATTCGTGCGGATGTTTAAGCGCAAGGCGCCCTTGGCGCTTCTCACCGAAAGCACCGAACGCACCATGCGGGTAGCGATCGACCGCAGCCTGGAGGAGCTAGAATACCGGCTGCCGTGGTTGGCGACGGTAGGCTCCACCAGCCCGTACATCGGTCTGTTCGGGACGGTTTGGGGAATCATGAATTCCTTTAGGTCTTTGGAAAACGTGCAGCAAGCCACCTTGGCCGTGGTCGCCCCGGGGATCGCCGAAGCCCTAATCGCCACCGCCATCGGTCTGTTTGCCGCGATCCCGGCGGTGATCGCGTACAATCGCTACGCCGTCCGCATTGAGCGTTTAGCGCGGCGATACGGGAATTTCTCCGAAGAATTGCTTTGCCTTCTGCAACAGCGCGCGCTGGAGCTGGAAAAATGATTCAACCCTCGCGTCCTCGCCGCCGGCCGATGGCCGATATCAACGTCGTGCCTTACATCGACGTCACCTTGGTGCTGCTCATCATCTTCATGGTGACTGCGCCCTTGCTCCAGAACGGGGTGGACGTGGACCTGCCGCAAGCCGAGGCCAATCCGGTCGCGGTCGAGCCGGAGACCCCGCCGGTCATCGTGACGGTGACCGCCGACGGCAGCTGCCACCTGGATTGGGAAGGCGCGCCGGAGGTGGTCTCGCCCGAGTCTTTGCTGGTGAAGGTAACGGCGATCTTGCGCCACAAACCAAAAACGCAAGTGTTGGTCGCCGGGGACAGCACTGTGGCTTACGGCAAAGTGGTCGAAATCATGGCGGCGTTGCGGCAAGCCGGCGTGAGCAAAGTCGGGTTGCTTACGCGCCCTCCGACGCCATGAGCGGACGTCCTTCCTGGGCAGTTTCTTTCATCCAGGCGCTTTTGCTTCACGCCTTGTTGGCGCTGGTGCTGTTCCTGCGCCTGGGCGATGCCCCACCGAAAGCGCAGGTTCAGACCCAACCCGCCGAGATAGTGCAAGCGGTCGCGGTAAACGAAGCCGAGGTGGAGGCTGAGCTCCAGCGCTTGAAAATGGAGGAGGAGGCCAAACGTCAGCAAGAGGAGGCCAGACAACGCGCCTTGGAACAGGCCAGGCTCCAGGAGGAGCAAAGGCTGCTGGAAATCCAACGCAAGCAGCAGGAAGAAAAACGGCGCCTTCAAGAGCTCGCCGAGGCTAAGCGCCGCCAAGCGGAAGAAGAAGCCAAACGGCTCGCCGAATTAGAGCAACGCCAGCGTGAGGAAAAAGAACGCCTGGCCAAGCTGGAGCAAGCCCGAATTGAGGCTAAGCGCCGCCAAGCGGAAGAAGAAGCCAAACGGCTCGCCGAATTAGAGCAACGCCAGCGTGAGGAAAAAGAACGCCTGGCCAAGCTGGAGCAAGCCCGAATTGAGGCTGAGCGCCGCCGGCAACAAGAAGAAGCGCGCCGGCAGGCGGCTGAGGAAGCCCGCCGCAAGGCCGAGGAAGAAGCGCGCCGCAAGCTCGAAGAGGCCAAACGCAAGGCCGAAGAGGCCAAACGCAAAGCCGAAGAAGAAGCGCGCCGACTCGCCGAAGAAGCGCGCAAAAAAGCCGAAGAGGAAGCCCGCCGCAAAGCCGCCGAA
>NZ_BAAHXK010000010.1:0-63768 GCF_054656915.1 Methylothermus subterraneus | reverse complement strand
CACGGTGTTGTAAAAATCTTGGAAGGCCATGGAGGTTCCTCCTTGTTGGGTTGGTTGAAAAGACAAAGCAAAGCTTAGCAAAAGCTCTTTGCAGCCACAAGCAAAAGCCGCTTTTTGAAGTTGGATTTTAATCCCCTTAGAACGTCTGTCAAGCGAAATTTTGGCGTTTTTGCGGCTTGTTGTTGCTAAAGTGCGACAAACATCGCCGATTCCTTGGCAGGGCGCTGCATAAACCTTAAAATGCTCGGTTTGCAAGAAAGCCTTTAGTTTTATGCGCTTGGCCTTGTTTTGGCAGTTGACGCGCGCGGCCTGGCTGGACCGGTATGCGGCCTCGGCCTTGGGCGTGGGCTGGGCGGTGCTTTGGCCTATCGTGCAGCTTGGGATTTTCCTCGTCGTGTTCGGGGAGCTGATGGGGGCGCGGCTGGAAGGGGCCGCCGGGGGGCGCTTTGGCTACGGGGTGTACTTGGCTTCCGGGATGGTGCCGTGGTGGATCCTGGCCGGCGGCGTGGGCAAGGCTTGCGGGGCGTTCGTGGACAGCCGCGGGCTGCTTACCAAGATCGCTTTGCCTTTGGCCTGGGTGCCTTTGCCGCAGCTTGTGGCCGAGAGCCTGGGCGCGTTGGTCCTGCTTGGGCTGCTCGTTGGGGTGCTTTGGGCCTTGGGTGGATTGACGGCGAGCGCGTGGTGGCTGGTTTTGGTGTTGCCTGGGCTTGGGCTTTTGGCGTATGGGGCGGGCTTGATCGCGGCGATTTGGACGGTGTTTGTGGAAGATACGCGCGAGGTGGTGCAGGTGGCATTGCAGCTTGGCTTTTGGCTGACGCCGGTGGTGTATCTGGTTAAGGTTTTGCCGGCCTGGGCGCAAGGGGTTTTGGCGTGGAATCCGGCGGCCTGGGCGGTGGAAGCGTTTCACGCCGCGCTGGTGTTTGGCCGTGCGCCCAGGCTTTTGGATCTGGCCGCGCTGTGGGGAGTGGGCTTAAGTTTAAGCGCATTCGGGCTGTGGCTGCTCAAGCGCACGGAGAAGGCGCTGCGGGATCTTCTGTGATTTCGCTACAACGCGTCACCAAGCGCTTTAAGCTCTACGCGCGGCCGCGCGACCGGCTCCTAGAGGCTCTCTCCGGCAAGCCTCGCCATCGCTGCCACACCGCGCTCTCCGACGTGGACCTTAGCGTGCAGGCCGGCGAAACGCTGGCGCTGCTCGGGCGCAATGGGGCGGGCAAATCCACGCTGCTTAAGCTCATCACCGGGGTGCTGCTGCCCGACGCGGGAAGCGTGGAGGTCGCGGGGCGGGTGACCGGCTTGTTGGAGCTCGGCACCGGTTTTGATCCTCGGCTTTCCGGGCGCAAAAACATTTACGTCAACGGCCTGTTGCTGGGCCTGTCGGCGAAAGAGCTGGCCGCGCGCGAGGCGGCGATCGTGGAGTTTGCCGAACTGGGCGATTCCATCGACGAGCCGCTCAAAACCTATTCCTCGGGGATGGTGATGCGCCTTGGCTTTGCCGTCGCCGCCCACGCCGACCCCAAGGTGCTCGTGGTGGACGAGGCGCTGGCGGTAGGGGATGCGCGCTTTCAACAAAAGTGCCTGGACTGGATCCGGCGCTTTAAGGCGCAAGGGGGGACGATTCTGCTCGCCAGCCACGACCTCAACGCCGTCAAGCTCATCGCCGATCGCGCGGTGGTGCTCGAGGGCGGTCGAATTGCCTTCGACGGCCCGCCGGATAAGGCGGTGGCGCATTATTTAAAACTCATCGCCGGCGGCGAGGACAGGCTCGGGCGGCCGACGGCGTACGGCAGCGGCGAGGTGGCGATCGAGGACGTGGCGTTGACCGGCGATTCCGGGCGGGCGGTGGTGGCTTGCGGCGAGCGCGCGCGGCTGACGGTCGCGCTGTACGCCGCCAAAGACCTGACGGACGTCAGCCTGGGCTTTATGATTCGCGACCGCTTCGGCCAGGATGTGTTCGGCACCAACAGCTATCTTTTGGGGCAGACCCTGAACCTCCAGGCCGGCAGGCGCTACCTTTGGCGCGCCGAGCTGAGGATGGCGCTGGCTCCCGGGCGGTATACGCTGACCGTGGCGGCGCACTCGGGCCCGCACCACCTGGAGCGCTGCTACCATTGGTGGGACAACGCCCTGGAATTTGAGGTCGCCGGCGTCCTGGGGCCTTTGTTTTCGGGGCTGGTGCGGCTGCCGGTGGAAAATTTTGAGCTGATTGCGGAGCCCGATCGTGTCCTTTGCCGAGCTTAAAGCGCGCATCGCCGAGGAGGCCAAGCGCCTGCGGTTTGAAGAAGAAGCCTGGCCGGCTTTGGAGTTTGAGGCCAGAACCTGGCACCGGCGCGATTTTGTGGGGTTTTCCCCGCAGCGCTTCTTGCCGGAGGCGTACCGCGCGGTGCTCGGCCGCGAGGTCGATCCCGATGGCCTGGCCGCTTACGGACCGATGTGCGTGCTCTGGCTGGGGCGGGTGGCGGTGCTGGGGCATCTGGCCCAGAGCGCCGAGGGCAAATTGGCGGGGGCGAAGGTCCGCGGAGTTCGATTCTGGCGCTTGGTGCACATGGGCTGTCGGCGTCTGCCCGGAGCCAACCTTTGGCTAAGGCTGGCCGATTGGGCCTTGCGCCTGGTGGACCTGGCCGCCTTTCAAGAAGAGGCGATCGCGCAAAACGCGCGCCTGCAGGCCCGGCTGGCGGAGCACGAGCAGAACCTGGCTGGGTTGCAAGCCCGGCTGGCGGAGCAAAATCAAGCCTTAGGGCGTCTTGAACGCGCCGGGAGTTTGCTGCAAACCGGCCTGGCGCAGACCGAACGGCGCCTGGCGGCGCTGTTGGAGGCTCCGGAGGCGCGCGCGGCGGTCTCCAGCCAAGAGGCGCTGGATCGCTTTTATCTGGCCTTTGAGGACGCCTGCCGAGGGCAGGAGGCCGAGATCCGGGCCAAGCTCGAGGGTTATTTGCCGTGGCTGACGCCAGTGCGGGGGGAGACCCTAGTCGATCTGGGCTGTGGCCGCGGCGAGTGGCTTAAGCTGCTCGGCGAACACGGCTTGGCCGCCCTCGGGGTCGATAACAGCCCCGCGATGGTGGCTCATTGCCTGAATCAAAAGCTGAACGTGGTCGCCGCCGACGCTTTGGCCTGGCTTAAAGCGCAAGCCGAAAACAGCCTAGGGGCGGTGACCGCGTTTCACCTTTTAGAACACCTGCCCTTCGCCGAGCTTTTGGCGTTGGTGCAGGCCGCTTACCGGGCGCTCAAAACCGGGGGGGTGGCGATCTTTGAGACCCCCAACCCGGAAAACGTGCTCGTCGGCAGCCACACCTTTTACCACGACCCCACCCACCGCCACCCATTAACGCCGACGCTTTTGGAGTTCGTGCTGCGCTACGCCGGCTTTGCCAAGGTCGAGATTTTGCGCCTCAATCCCTACCCGCCGGAGGCCTATGTTCCTGGGGACGGGACCTTGGTCGAACGGGTCAACGGCCACTTCTACGGCCCTCAGGATTTTGCCGCCATCGGAATCAAGTAAACCACCCGCAACTTGGGTCGCGGGTTTCCTTGCGGAGGTCTATGAAGATTTTACTGACCGCTACCCACGTGCCGTTCGTCAACGGCGGCGCCGAAGCGCACATGCGTGCCTTGCACGAGGCGCTGTTGGTGGCTGGCCACGAGGTGGAGCTGATGCGCGTGCCGTTTTGCTTCTGGCCGGAGGCGGCGGTCGAGCAGGCGATGGCGTTCTGCGAGCGCTTTGACCTCGAGCGCTTGAGCGTGCCGCCGGATCGGGTGATCAGCTTGCAGTTTCCGGCGTACGGTATGCGCCATCCCGAGCAGACCGTCTGGCTCATGCACCAGCACCGCGCTGTGTATGAGCTCTACGGCGACGTGGTGCCTAAAACCGAGGCTTTGGCCGCCCTGCGGGAGAAGGTCATCGCGTTTGACAACCAGGCCTTGCGCCGCGCCAAGCGCTTGTTTGCCAACTCGCGGCGGGTCGCCGCCAGGCTGCGCCGCTACAACGGCCTGGAAGCCGAGCCGCTTTACCATCCGCCGCCGGATGCTGAGCGCTTTTATGCGGGGGAGATGTGGGATTACGTGTTGTTCCCCAGTCGCCTGGAAAACCTAAAGCGGCAGTCTTTGTTGATCGAAGCGGCCAGATACGTCAAGGCACCGGTGCGCTTTGTGCTGTTGGGCGAGGGCGGGCAGCGCGCCAACCTGGAGGCGCAGATCGCCCGGCTCGGCTTGAAAGACAAAGTCTGGCTGGCCGGTTTTTGCCCGCGCCACGAGCAGATCGCCTGGTACGCCCACGCCCTCGCGGTGTTTTTTGGCCCGCACGACGAGGACTACGGCTACGTGACCTTAGAGGCGATGCTCGCCGCGCGCCCGGTGATCACCTGCACCGATTCTGGCGGGCCGCTCGAATTCGTGCAGGATAAGATCACCGGCCTGGTGGTCGAGCCCGAACCTTTAGCCATCGCCTCAGCCATCGAGGCTCTGTGGGCCGACCGCCCCCGCGCGCAGAAGCTCGGGCAGGCGGCCCGCGAGGCGATCTTGGCGTTGGACCTGCGTTGGGAAAAAGTCGTGGAAAGGTTGCTGGATTGACTTTTGGATGCAACAAAGCAAAGCACGGGGGGGTGATGAAAATTGCCGTAGTCGCGCCTAGCCCGGTGCCGTTCGTCTTCGGCGGGGCGGAACGGTTTTGGCTGGATTTGGTGCGCGCCTTGAACGAACAGACGCCGCACGAAGCCGAGCTGCTCAAGATTCCTTTTCCGGAGCGCGACTTTTGGGAGGTGGTGGCAGGCTACCTACGCTTTTTCGAGCTGGATCTGTCCGCCTTTGACTGCGTGATCAGCACCAAGTACCCCGCCTGGATGGCGGCGCACCCGCGCCATATCGTGTACCTGCAGCACAAGCTGCGCGGCTTGTACGACGCGTATCCCAGGCACTTGCCCACCGCCTGGCCCAAAGCGCGCCCCTTAGAAGCGCTGGCGCGGCTGGTCGCCGAGCCGCACCCTACCCCTTCCCACGCCGCCGAAGCCTTTGACCTTTTAGCGCAGCTAAAGACGCAGGCCGAGCCAAGCTGGTTTGCTTTCCCCGGGCCGGTGGCTCGGGGCGTGGTGCACTTTTTCGATCGCGTGGCGCTGCGGCCGCAGGCGATCTGGCGCTACGCGGCGATCTCGCAAACCGTCGCGCGGCGCGCGGATTATTTCCCGCCTGAGGTCGAGGTGCGCATCGCCCACCACCCTTCGGGTCTGAAGGTGGAGGAACTGCCGTTTCCCGACCGGCCGGTGGTGTTTACCGCCAGCCGCCTGGACGGGCCAAAGCGCGTGGGGCTGATCGTGCGCGCTTTTAGCCAACTTAAGCACCCTGAGGCGCGTTTGCGGATCGCCGGCGTCGGCCCCCAAGAGGCGGAGCTTCGCCGCCTCGCCGCGCAAGATCCGCGCATCGAATTCTTAGGACGCCTGGCCGACGCTGAGCTGGCTAAAGCCTACGGTCAGGCGCAGGCGGTGGTGTTCGTGCCCGAGCAGGAAGATTGGGGATTGGTGGCGCTGGAGGCGGCCATGGCCGGCCGGCCGGTCATCACCTGCCGCGATGCGGGCGGGGTGCTCGAGCTGATCGAGGATGGGGTCAGCGGCCTGGTGGTGGAGCCTGACCAGGCGGCTTTGGCCGCCGCGATGGCCGAGTTGCTCGCCCATCCTGAGCGCGCCCGCGCCCTGGGGGAGGCGGCCAGACAACGGGCGGCTGAGGTGAGCTGGGCGGGCGTGCTGGAAACCCTGGGGCTGGCGGCGGCGCCGGCCGCTTGCTTCTCCCGCCGGCCGGCCAAGGCCCGGCCCATCGTGGTGCTGGCGCCGTTTTCCCTGCGCCCACCGCGCTTTGGC
Organism: Methylothermus subterraneus; assembly: GCF_054656915.1. Lineage (NCBI taxonomy): Bacteria > Pseudomonadati > Pseudomonadota > Gammaproteobacteria > Methylococcales > Methylothermaceae > Methylothermus > Methylothermus subterraneus. Next base: position 57,928 of record NZ_BAAHXK010000010.1, on the reverse strand, counting down.
GGCGCCAACCGCATCTTTCACTTGTACCGCGCGTGGTCGCGCCAAGTCCCCGTCCATATCCTGAGCTTGGGCGCTCGGTCGGTTCAGGTGCGCTTGGCGCCGAACCTGCTCATCGACGAGGTCGCCACCACCGCCGAATTTGCGCGCCACGCCGGCGCGTGGTCCACGCGCCTTCAGGTCTCCGCGCACGACGTGGCCTTGCTCGACGGCATGGATTGGCTGCCCGAGTATCGGGCTTGGGTGCACGAGCGGGTGGCCGCCGCTTCCTTGGTGGTCGTCTCCCACCCCTACTGCTTGCCGGCGCTGCCTCGCGCGGGGCTGCCGCCTTTGCTCTACGACGCCCACAACGTAGAGTACGACCTCAAAGCCCAGCTGTGGTCACAAGCCGAAGCGCCGGCGAGGGAGCGCGCCTTGGCCTTGGTGCGTGAAGCCGAGGCCGAGGCGCTGGAGCGCGCGGCGGCGGTGTTGACGGTGTGCCAAGAGGAAGCGGAGCGCTTTGCGTCCTTGTATGGGGTAGCCAAACCTTGGATCGCCGCGCCCAACGGCGTCGATTTACCGCAACGGCCGTTTTTGCCGCAAGCGGCCAAGCTTAAGCTGCGCAGGCGTTTAGGGGTGGATTCGCCTTTGGTCGCCTTCGTCGGTTCCTGGCACGGACCCAATCTCGCCGCGCTCGACACCGTCCTGGCCGTGGCCAAGGCCTTGCCTGGGCTTACCTTCGCGCTCGCTGGATCGTTGTGCGCCCACCCCAAACTCGAGCGCGCCCCGCGCAACGTGGCGGCCTTGGGCAAGCTCAGCGACGCCGAATTGGCCGTGCTGCTCGGCGCCGCCGAGGTGGGGTTAAATCCCGTCACCCAGGGCGCGGGCACCAACCTGAAAGTCTTAGACTATGCCGCGTGCGGGGCGGTGATTCTGTCTACGCCTTTCGGCGTGCGCGGGTTGCCCTTTAGGCACGCTCAGGAGGCCTGGCTGAGCGCGCCGGACGAGTTGGCCAATGCGCTCAAGGCGCTTTTGGCCGATGCCTCTTTGCGCGAGCGCCTGGCGCGAGCGGCGCGGCAGCAGGCGGAAAACTTCAACTGGGAAAAAATCGGCGAGCGCGCCGTGCAACAGCTTGTATCCGTAGGGGTTTGGCGTGAAGATCGTCCTGGGCCTTGAATCCTTGAGTCCGCCGCGCACCGGCATCGGCCGCTACACGGCGGGTTTACTCCAGGAGTACCTATCCCGGCAACTTGCGGTCGCCGGGCTGCTTCACGGGGAGCTGATCGACCGTCCCGAAATCCTGGCGCGCCTGGCGGCGGAGACAAAGCCTGCGCAAGACTGGCGCGGGCCGGCTTGGCGGCGCGCGTTAAGCTTTCTACCTGGCGTCCGCAGCGCTTGGCAAATGACGCGCAACCTGCGCAGCCGGATCGTCGGCCGGCGCCTGCGCGAGGCGATCTATCACGAGCCCAACTACATTGCCCCGCGTCTTCCCTGCCCGCTCGTGGTCACGGTGCACGATTTGTCTCACCTGCGTTTTCCCGACTACCATCCCCGCGCCAGAGTGCGTTGGCTGGAGCGCTATTTGCCTAGGACGTTGGCGCGTGCTGGCAAGATAATTACCGTCTCGGAATTTTCCCGCGGGGAAATCCTCCACGTGCTTGGGCTTGCTCCCGAGAAAGTGGCGGCTATCCCCTTGGGTGTGGAAGAGCGCTTTAGGCCCCTTCCCGCCGAGGCGGCGCAAAGGCGCTTGCAACGCTACGGCTTGCGCTTTCAGGGCTACCTGCTGGCGGTGGGAACCTTGGAGCCGCGCAAGAACTTGGGCCGTCTGCTCGACGCCTATTCCTTGCTGCCGGATTGCTTGCGCTGCCGTTTCCCGCTGGTGCTCATCGGCCCCAAGGGCTGGCGTACCGAGAGCCTGTGGCCTAAACTAGATCGGTTTGAACGGCGCGGCGAGGTGCGCTGGTTGGGTTATGTGGACGAAGACGATCTTCCCAGCTTGTACTGCGGGTCGGCGGTTTTTGCGTATCTTTCCCTGTACGAAGGCTTTGGCCTGCCGGTCTTGGAAGCGATGGGTTGCGGAGCCGCGGTGCTAACCTCGCAAGGGTCGGCGATGGCCGAGTGGGGTGGGGAGGCGGCTTGGTTGGTCGATCCGTGGGACGTTGAGGCGATCGCCTTGGCCTTGCGGCAGCTTTTGGAAGACCCCAGCTTGGTTGGCAGGCTGCGCGCCTTAGGTCCGGCTTGGGCGCGTCGCTTTTCCTGGGGGCGCTGTGCGGAGCAAACGCTTGAAGTTTACGCTGAGGTAATTCATGGCTAAACCTTCGGAATTGGCCCAAATTCTTTCCCGCCTACGGCGCCATTTCCTGGTCGTTGGGGCATTTTCCATGGCGATCAACACCTTGATGCTCACCCCCTCGCTGTACATGCTCCAAGTCTACGACCGGGTGCTTTCCAGCCGCAACGAGACGACCTTGGGGTTATTGACCTTGCTGGCCTTGGGGCTGTATGGGCTGATGAGTTTGCTGGAATTTGTCCGCTCGCGGGTGCTGGTGCGCATCGGCGCGGCGCTCGAAGCCGAGCTCAACCGGCGCGTTTTCGACGCGGCGTTTGAAGCCAGCCTCAGGACCCACGGCGATGCCCGCCAGGCGCTTTCGGATCTGACCAATTTGCGCCAATTTCTGACCGGCAACGGACCGTTTGCGTTTTTCGACGCTCCTTGGACGCCTATTTATTTGGCGGTGGTGTTTTTGCTCCATCCGTGGATCGGTTGGTTTGGGGTAGCAAGCAGCTTGGTCTTAATCGCCTTGACTTTAGCCACCGAATGGCTAACCCAAGCCCCGCTCAAAGAGGCTAACCGTCTGGCCAATCAAGCTTTGAGCTTTGCCGGCAACAGCCTGGTCAACGCGGAAGTCATCGAAGCCTTGGGGATGCTTCCCAACATTCGCCGGCGCTGGCAGGAAAAGCATTTCAAGATGCTAAGGCTGCAACATCTGGCCAGCGACCGCGCCGGATTGATCTCCGCCGTCACGCGCGCGGTGCGGATTTCGGTTCAATCCCTGGTTTTGGGGTTGGGAGCGTATTTTGTGTTGCGGAACGAGATGACCGCCGGCGGCATGATCGCCGGTTCCATTCTGCTCGGCCGGGCGCTGGCGCCGGTCGAGCAGCTCATCGCCAACTGGCGCGGCTTTGTCCAAGCCAGGCAAGCGTACGAACGCTTGCAGTCCCTGCTAGACCGCTTTCCCCCGCGTCTGGAGCGCTTGTCGCTGCTGCCGCCCAAAGGTCAGGTTACGGTGGAAGGTCTCGTAGCGGTGCCGCCGGGAGGCCAGGCGCCGGTGTTGAAAGGGATCAGCTTTGAGATCCCGGCCGGTTGCATCGTGGGATTGATCGGGCCTTCGGCGGCCGGCAAATCCACTTTGGCCAGGCTGTTGGTTGGAGTGTGGCCGCCCTACGCCGGTAAAGTCCGCCTGGACGGCGCCGAACTCGGCCATTGGGACAGGCAGGAATTGGCGCAGTTTTTGGGTTACCTGCCCCAGGACGTGGAACTGTTCGAGGGCACGGTGGCCGAAAACATCGCTCGCTTTGGCGCCTTAGAATCGGAGAAAATCCTTGCCGCCGCCAAGCGCGCCGGCGTCCACGAGATGATCTTGCGTCTGCCGCAAGGTTATGAGACCCAGATCGGCCCGGGTGGGGCGGTGCTCTCGGGCGGTCAGCGGCAAAGGATCGCGCTGGCGCGCGCCCTGTACGGCGACCCGCGGCTGATCGTGTTGGACGAGCCGAACTCCAATTTAGACGATGTAGGCGAGGCGGCTTTGGTGAGTGCCTTGCAGACCCTCAAGGCGGAACAGCGCACGGTGGTGGTCATCACCCATCGCATGAGCGTGCTCTCGGCGGTGGATCGCTTGCTCGTGTTGCGCGATGGCCTGATTCAGGCTTACGGCGCGCGCGATGAGATTCTCAAGGCTTTGCAGCAAGCGGCACTGAAGGCGGTTCGATGAACGACAAGTCTTTAGCGAACGTTGAATCGGTTCTCCCCGCGCCGGCCGAGGAGCTGCGGCGCTTTGTCCGGCTTGGGCTGTGGCTGTTGCTCGCCGGTTTTGGCGGGTTCCTCGCCTGGGCCGCGTTGGCGCCCTTGGACTCCGGCGTCCCTGCGCCCGGGGTGGCGGTGGTCGAGTCCAAGCGCAAAACTGTCGCCCACTTGGAAGGGGGGATCGTCAAACAAATTCATGTAACCGAGGCGCAATACGTAGAGGCGGGTCAGCCGCTGATTACCTTGGACGACACGCTCGTCGCCGCCAACTTTCAAAGCGCGCTCAAAGAATATTACGCTCTCTTGGCCAGGCGCGCTAGGCTGGAGGCTGAGCGCCTTGGCAAAAGCCAAATCGACTTTGCCGAGGAATTGATCCAGGCCGGCAGCGAAGGCGATGCCGCCGCCCAGATCGCGGCGCAGCAGCAGTTGTTTCTGGCGCGGCGTTCGGCTTTGGAAAGCGCGATCCGCGTGCTTTCTGCCCAGGCGCAGACCTATTTGGCCGAAGCTCGTTCCAAAGCGACCCAGCTTGAGTTCCTAAGCGAGCAGCTGGCCGGGATGCGCGCTTTGGCGGCGGAAGGGTACGCTCCGCGCAACGAACAATACGATCTGGAGCGGCAGACCTTAGAACTTCGCAATCACATCGATCTGGCCGAGCGCCAGGCTAAGGAGACGGAGTTGAAACTTAAGCAAATCCGGGAAGATTACCGCAAGGAGGTCGAGACCGAACTGGCCGAGGTGGTGCAGAGGCTGAGCGTGGTGGAAGAGAAAGTCAAGGCGCTCAAGGACCAGCTCGAGCGCACGGTGATCCGGGCGCCGGTGGCAGGATACGTCAACGGTCTGCAGGTTCACACGGTGGGAGGCGTGATCCGACCCGGCGAAGCGCTGATGGAAATCGTCCCCAAAGACGAGCCGCTCTTGTTTGAAGCTAAAGTTCCGGCGCAGTTCATCGACCGCATCCATCCAGGACTTGCGGCAGACATTCAGTTGCAGGCCTTTTTGAGCTGGCCGCAAACGATCATAGAAGGCAAGGTGATCTCCGTTTCCGCCGACCTTTTATCCGATCCGGTGGACCCGAGATCCCAATACTATTTGGCCCGGGTCGAGGTGACGGAAAACGGCAAACAGCAGCTTGGCAAGCGCTCTCTCCAACCGGGAATGGCGGCCACGATCGTCATCAAAACCGGTGAGCAAACTCTTTTGCAGTACTTGATGCGGCCCTTGCTTAGGCGGCTGCACACGGCTTTGACCGAGGAATGAGCGTGCGCGGCGTGCTGCGCTCGATGGCGCTGATGGCCGCGGTGGCGGTGAATTGGCCGGCCGCGGCCTTAGATTTGGAGGAGGCCTATGCTTTGGCCAAGCAGGCCGATGCCGCCTATCGGGCGGTTGAAGCCCAGACTCAGGCCCAAGAGGAAGGCGTTGCGGTGGCGCGCGCTAGACTCTTGCCCCAAGTGGGGGCGGTCGGCTCGATCGGAAAGCTGTGGGTAGAGCGCCGCTTTGGCGGGCGCCGTTTCCCGGTTTCTCCCAGCGATTCTTGGAGCTGGAGCGTCAATCTCAAGCAGCCCCTTTATCGCCCAAACGAATGGGAAAGCTACCGGCAGGCGCAGGCGCTTTCCGAAAGCGCCAAGGCTCGGCTCCTGGATGAGTCGGCGCTGCTTTTCCAACGCGTGGCGAAAGCGTATCTTGGCGTGTTGGACGCGGACGCGCAGCTTAAAGTCGCCGAGAGCGATGTGGCGCGTTATCAAACCGCCCTTAGGCAAGCGGAAGAGGCCTTTCGCCGCGGCCAAGGCACACGCATCGAAATCGAGGAAGCCAAAGCCAGGCTGGATGCGGCGCGCGCCCAATTGCTCGCAAGCCAAGGCCAATTGGAAATCGCCGAGCGCGCTTTGACTTTGCTGATCGGGCGCGAAGTGGTCGCGGCAGCGCTTAAGGACCTGGCCGAGCGCCATACGCTGAGCCAGGCGATCTTAGCGAAACCGGCTTCCGAGTGGGTGGAGGAAGCCAAGCGGGTTAATTTGGCCTTGGACGCCTTGAGGAAAGAAGTAATCGCCGCCCAGCACAAAGTCAAGCAGCAGCTTGCGGGCCACAAGCCTACCTTGGACCTGGTGGCCGGTTATCAACAAAGCCGAAGCGAAAGCCAAATCACTTTAGAGCAGCAATTTAAAACTGCCAGCGTCAACCTGCAGGCGACTTTGCCGCTGTTTTCGGGCTTTGGGGTAAGCGCCTCGGTAAGGCAAGCCCAAGCCCTCTTGCGCCAGGCCGAGCTGGAATTGGAACAGAAGACGCGGGAGCTTGAGCAGGCGGTGTTGGACGCGTACACCAAAGTGCGTTTTGGGCAAAGCCAAGTGCTTGCTTTAGAGCAAGCTTTGCGTTCGGCGGAACAGGCGGTCGTAGGCACACGCAAAGGGGTGCTGGCCGGAACGCGCAATAACGTCGATGTGTTGAACGCCGAACAAGCCGCCGCCGAAGTGCGGGCTAAACGCATAGACGCGGTGTATCAGTTGCTCGGTTCCATCGTTGAAATGTTAGTCGCGGTCAGCAAACCCCCGGAGGAAGCGATCTCATGGCTTGCCGGTGCAAGCGGCCCATCTTATGGATTGGAATCCAACTGAGGCAAACTGGGCGATCATCTAGGTTGCGCTTCCCCCTGGCGGTAATGGACAATATGTTTTTTTAGAGCGCATCGATTGGATCGAATGGAAGAATTCCAACGCATCAAGCGCCTGCCGCCTTACGTTTTTGCCATCGTCAACCAGCTCAAAGCCAAGCAGCGCGCGGCGGGGGAGGACGTGATCGATTTCGGCATGGGCAATCCCGACCAGCCCCCGCCGCCTCACGTGATCGCCAAGCTGGTCGAGGCGGCCCAGCGCGACACCACCCACCGCTATTCGCAATCCAAAGGGATTCCCCGCCTGCGCAAGGCGATCTGCGATTGGTACGCGCGCCGCTTTGGCGTCGAGCTCGATCCGGAAACCCAGGCCATCGTCACCATCGGCTCCAAAGAAGGCTTGGCGCACCTGGCGCTGGCGACCTTGGGGCCGGGGGATACGGTGTTGGTGCCCAACCCGGCCTATCCCATCCACCCTTACGGCTGCGTGATCGCTGGGGCCGACGTCCGCCATGTACCCTTGACCTCTGGCCACGACTTCTTTGCCGAGCTGGAGCAGGCGATCTTGGACCTGTGGCCCAAGCCCAAGATGCTGATCCTAAATTTCCCCTGCAACCCCACCACCCAGTGCGTGGAGCTTGCTTTTTTCGAGCGCGTGGTCGAGATCGCCCGCGCGTACAAGATCTGGGTGGTGCACGATCTGGCGTACGTGGATTTGGTGTTCGACGGCTACCAGGCGCCCTCCATCCTCCAGGTGCCGGGAGCGCTCGAGTTGGCGGTGGAATTTTTCACCCTGTCTAAAAGCTACAACATGCCCGGCTGGCGGGTTGGGTTCATGTGCGGCAACCGCGAGTTGGTGGCGGCCTTGGGGCGGATCAAGTCGTATCTGGATTATGGCATGTTCACTCCCATCCAGATCGCCGCCATCACCGCCCTGGAAGGGCCGCAGGACTGCGTGGCCCAGATCCGGGAGACCTACCGTAGGCGCCGCGACGTGTTGTGCGATGGCCTGAATCACTTGGGCTGGCATGTGGCAAAACCCAAGGCCACCATGTTCGTGTGGGCGCCTATTCCTGAACCTTACCGGGCGCTAGGTTCTTTGGAGTTTTCCAAGAAACTGTTGCTCGAGGCCAAGGTGGCGGTCTCGCCGGGAATCGGCTTTGGCCAGTACGGGGAAGGTTATGTGCGCTTTGGTTTAATCGAAAACGAGCACCGCACCCGCCAGGCCATCCGGGGCATCCGGCAGATGATGCGGCGGGACGGGACGTTATAATGTCCAGGCGTTGGAAGACTTATGTTTCACATTGAGTTGGAGCAGGACGGACGCTGGATTGCCGAAGTTCCAGAGTTGCCCGGTGTTATGGTGTATGGGAAAAACCGCCGTGAGGCCATCGCCAAAGCTGAGGCGCTGGCATTGAGAGTGCTGGCGGACCGGATTGAGCACGGTGAAGAGATTCCGGCGTTGGACGGAATATTCCAGGAAGTGGCGTGAGCGTCTGGTCCAGCGTTAAGGCTAGGCAAGTGTTGGCTGCCCTGATAAGAAATGGCTGGTACAAAAGACAATCAGGCTCCCATAGGGTATTGGCAAAGGCAGGCTGGCCGGACTTCGTTTTTGCTTTTCACGATCGGGATGAAATCGGCCTGCGAATGATGGCGCGTATCGCCCGGAAAACTGGGCTGAAGCCTGAGGATTTGTGATTTTAAGAGGAGACGACATTGGTGGAACCGGTCAAAATCGGTCTTTTAGGCTTGGGGACGGTCGGCGGCGGCACGGTGCGGGTGCTGGCCCGCAACGGCCGCGAGATCGCCCGCCGCGCGGGGCGCGAGCTCATGATCGCCAAAGCCTTTACCCGCGATCCTAAAAAGCCGCGCATCTGTTCCACCGCGGGGATCGAACTGGTTTCTGACCCCTGGCAGGTCGTGGAAGATCCTGAGATCGCTATCGTCGCCGAACTCATCGGCGGCCTCTCTCCGGCTAAGGAGTTGGTGCTCGGGGCGATCGAGCGGGGCAAGCACGTGGTTACCGCCAACAAGGCGCTGATCGCCCTGCACGGCAACGAGATCTTCGCCCGGGCCTCGGCCAAGGGGGTGATGGTGGCTTTCGAGGCGGCGGTGGCCGGCGGCATCCCGATCATCAAGGTGCTCAGGGAGGGCCTGGCTGGCAACCGGATCGAATGGGTGGCTGGGATCATCAACGGCACCTGCAACTTCATCTTGAGCGCCATGCGCGAGGAAGGACGCGCGTTTGCCGAGGTGCTGAAAGAGGCCCAGGCGCAAGGGTTTGCGGAGGCCGACCCGAGCTTTGATGTAGACGGCATCGACGCCGCCCACAAGCTCACCATCCTGGCGGCGATCGCCTTCGGCATCCCGCTCCAGTTCGACCGGGTTTACACCGAAGGCATCACCCGCATCACCCCAGAGGACATCCGCTACGCCGAGGAATTGGGCTATCGCATCAAGGCTCTCGGGATCGCCCGGCGAGCGAAAAACGGCATCGAGCTTCGGGTGCATCCTTGCCTGGTGCCGGCAAGGCGTCTTCTCGCCAACGTCGAGGGAGTGATGAACGCGGTGGTGGTCAAGGGCGATGCGGTGGGTCCGACCTTGTACTACGGCCCGGGGGCGGGGGCGGAACCGACCGCCTCGGCGGTGGTGGCCGACCTGGTCGATGTGGTGCGGGTGATGACCGCCGATCCCGAAAACCGCGTCCCGCATCTTGCGTTCCAGCCCGACGCCTTGAGCGATCTGCCGATCCTGCCCATGGGCGAGGTGGAAACCGCCTACTACCTGCGCCTTAAGGTGGCCGATCAACCCGGAGTGCTCGCCGACGTCGCGCGCATCCTGGCCGATCACCAAATCTCGATCGAGGCGGTGATCCAAAAGGAGCCTAAATCCGGGCAGGAGGAGGTGCCTTTGATCTTGCTCACCCATCGGGTCAAAGAGAGCGCGATGGACGCGGCGGTGGCCAAAATCGAACGGCTGCCGTCGGTGAAGGCTCCCTTGCACCGCATCCGCCTGGAGACTTTGGAGTAAAGTTGACATCCTCCCCACGGCTAAAGCCGGGGGATTCCTGACACACAAGGCATCAGGATGGTTCACCCTTCACAGACAGCTGCCCAATCCGACCGAAGTCAGATCAGGTCTTACGCCGTCTCCACGTGCGGTCACGGCCTGCCCAGCCGCCAAAAGGTTGATGGCCGCATTCAAATCGCGGTCCATCCCGTTGCCGCAGTCGCACTCCATGACCCGCTTGGAGAGCGGCATGGGGTGGAGCTGCCCGCATCGGCAACACATCCTCGTGCTCGGGAAGAAGCGATCCACCTTGATCACGCGCTTGCCGTGCATGGCTGCTTTGGCTTCGATTCTGCGAATATATCCACCGATGGCGGCGTCCTGAAGGCTGCGGGCCAGGGCGTGGTTTTTGCTCAGGCCGCGCAGGTTCAGGTCCTCCAGGTAGATCGTATCGAAGCGTTGAACCAGCATCCATGCGAGCTTTTTCTGGGGGTCTTCCCGGCTATTGGAAATCTTTTCGTGGACCTTCGCCACGCGAATTCGGGCCTTTTCGTAGCGCTTGCTGCCCTTTTGCTTGCGGGACAGAAGTTTTTGCGCCTTAGCGAGTTTCTTCAGATACTTCTGAAGGTACCTTGGGTTGTTTATCTTCTCGCCATTAGAGAGGGTAGCCAGATGGTTCAACCCGAAATCGAGCCCAATGGCTTCACCGGTTTTTGGCAAAGGCGCAGGTTGCAGGTCCAAAACCATCGTGACGAAGTAGCGTCCCGAAGGTTTTTTAACAATCGTCACGGTGGTCGGCTCAACATAAACTCTGCGAGACCACTTGACCTTGAGCCGCCCGAGCTTGGAGATCAGCAATCTTTGGTTGCCGATCTCGAATCTGAAAGCGGAACGGGTGTATTCGGCGGACTGCTGGCCGCTCTTTTTCTTGAAAGTTGGGTATCTCGCACGCTTGTCAAAGAAGTTGCGGAAGGCGGTTTGCAGATGCCGCAAAGCCTGCTGCAAGGGCACCGAAGAGACTTCGTTCAGCCAAGCGTATTCTGGATCGCTTTTGAGCTGGGTCAGGGCGGCGCTGGTTTGAACATAGTTCATCCGCTCGCCCCGGGCAAAGGCCGCGGTGCGCTCGTGCAGGAAACGGTTGTAAACGAAGCGCACGCAGCCGAAGGTGCGAGCAAGAACCTGCTCTTGCTCTTTGGTTGGATAGCAGCGGAAGGTCCAGCGCAGTTTCATGGTTTTACATGTTACGTTGCGAGGGTTTGTAAAATGCAACAACGAAACGGGAGGTTGACGCTCCTTCCCAACCCTGAAGGGCGGGGTCTCCGAGGAGCTAGGAACTGATGAAGCGTTATTTTGGCGTGATCGAACATTACCGGGAGCGCCTGCCGCTGTCGCCAACGACTTCTCCCGTCACCCTGGGCGAGGGCGACACGCCGTTGATCCCGCTGGAAAACCTGCCGCGCCGGATCGGCAAGGAGGTCAAGCTCTACGCCAAGTTCGAGGGGCTCAATCCCACCGGCTCGTTCAAGGACCGCGGCATGACCGTGGCGGTGACCCGGGCAGTGCGCGAGGAGGGCCGGCGGGCGATCGTGTGCGCCTCGACCGGCAACACCTCGGCCTCGGCGGCGGCGTATGCGGCGCGCGCTGGGATCTTGGCGTTCGTGCTGATCCCGGAAGGCAAGATCGCCCTCGGCAAGCTCGCCCAGGCTTTGATCCACGGCGCGAAGGTGCTGCAGATCCAGGGCAATTTCGACGCCGGCATGCGCCTGGTCAAACAGATCGCGACGGAGGCGCCGGTGGGGCTGGTCAATTCCGTCAACCCCTACCGCATCGAAGGCCAAAAAACCGCCGCCTTCGAGATCGTAGACGCTTTAGGGGACGCCCCCGACTACCACTGCCTGCCGGTGGGCAACGCCGGCAACATCACCGCCTACTGGAAGGGCTATTGCGAATACCACGCGGACGGGGTGATTGCCAAACGCCCGGTGATGTGCGGCTATCAGGCGGCGGGGGCGGCGCCTTTCGTCCGGGGCGCGTTCGTCGACCACCCGGAAACCGTCGCCACCGCCATCCGCATCGGCCATCCCCAGTCCTGGGAGGGGGCCTTAGCGGCCCAGCGCGAATCCGGCGGGTGGTTTGCCTGCTTTGCCGACGAGGAGATCTTGCGGGTGCAGAAACTCCTTGCCGACTGCGAGGGGATCTTCTGCGAGCCGGCCTCGGCGGTGGCGGTCGCCGGCGCCCTGCACGATCTTGCCGCCGGCAAGATTCCCGAGGGCGCCACCGTGGTCTGCACCCTCACCGGAACCGGGCTCAAAGATCCCGACACCGCCATCCGCCAGTGCCAGGTGGCGCCCAAGGTGGTGGAAGCCGAGCTCGCGGCGGTTCAGCGCGCGATTTTGGACTGGCTTTGAGGCGCAAGAGGATTCTTACCCGCCCGCTGCCCGAAGCGGCCGACTCCCTCAACCGGCTGCATCCGGTGTTAAGGCGCGTGTACCTAGCCCGTGGGGTGCGTTCTGAGGAGGATTTGGATTACGCCTTGGCCCGCCTGCCGCCGCCGGCGTGCCTCCCCGGCATCGAAGCCCTGACCGCGCAGCTGGCGGCGGCTTTAGTTAAGCAGAAGCGGATCTTGGTGGTCGGCGATTACGACGCCGACGGCGCTTGCGGCTGCGCCCTGGCGGTCCAGGGCTTGCGCGCGCTGGGCGCCAAATACGTCGATTTCCTCGTCCCCGACCGGTTCCGCTTCGGCTACGGCCTGACCCCGGCTTTGGTCGAGGCGGCTTTGGCCAGGCGTCCTGAGGTCCTACTCACGGTGGACAACGGGACCGCTTGCCTGGCTGGGGTGGAGGCGGCCAAGGCCAAAGGCCTTCGCGTGTTGATCACCGACCACCACCTGCCGGGTCCGCGTTTGCCGGCGGCCGATGCCATTGTCAATCCCAAGCTGGGGGAGGGGCCTTTGGGACAGCTCGCCGGGGTGGGGGTGATGTTCTACGCGCTGTGCGCCCTGCGCGCTCGGCTGCGGGAGGAGGGCTGGTTCGCGCGCCAAGGCGTGCCCGAGCCCAAGCTCTCCCGGTGGCTCGACCTGGTCGCCCTGGGCACGGTGGCCGACGTGGTGCCGCTCGATGGCGTCAACCGCATCCTGGTCCACCAGGGCTTGCAGCGGCTGCGGGCGGGGCGCGGGAATCTTGGGTTGTTGGCGCTGGCGGAGGTGGCCGGCTGCCGCTTGGAGAGCTTGAGCGCCCAAGATCTTGGGTTTGCGCTGGCGCCGCGCCTGAACGCCGCCGGCCGGCTCGAGGACATGAGCCTTGGCATCCGCTGCCTGTTGGCTAAAGACCTAGCCAGCGCGCGGGCGCTGGCGCAGCAATTGGACGCCCTCAATCGCCAGCGGCGCGCCATCCAAGCCCAAATGCAGGCTGCCGCGTTCGCCCTGGTGGACGCTTTGGACCTTGAGGCGCCCGGGACGTGCCTGTTCGACCCGAACTGGCACGAGGGGGTGGTCGGCGTTTTGGCGGGCAGGATCCGCGACCGCCTGGGACGGCCGGCGATCGCCTTCGCTCCCGGGCGGGACGGCAACTTAAAGGGTTCGGCGCGCTCGATCCCTGAGATCCACATCCGCGATCTGATCGCCGAGATCGACGCCCTGCGGCCTGGGCTGATCCTCCGTTACGGCGGCCACGCGCGGGCGGCGGGGGTGACTTTGCGGGCCGAAAGTTACGCCGAATTCGCCGCCTTGTTTAGCGAACGACTGGCGGTGAAGCTGCGCGATCTCGCCCCCCAGGACGTGATTTACACCGACGGTTCCTTGGACGCGGCCGATTTTTCCCTGCCGCTGGCGGAGAGCCTGCGCGCCGCCGGTCCCTGGGGGCCGGGCTTTCCCGAGCCTTTGTTCTGCGGCGAATTCGAGGTCCGGCGCGCGGCATGGGTCAAAGACCGGCATCTTAAGCTGAGCTTGCGCCCCCCGGGCGGACCTTGGGTGGACGCGATCGCTTTCGATCCGGCCGAGCCGGGGGCGTTTTTTGCCTGCCGCCAGCTGCGCCTGGCGTATCGGCTGACTGTGGATGAGTTTCGCGGCGCGCGGGGTGTACAATTGCAAGCCGACTATCTGGAGCCGATCGGATGAACGTCGAGCGCGAGCTGATCCGCCGCTTTCTGGAGGAAGACGTAGGCGCAGGCGACGTCACCGCCGACCTTATTCCGCCTACCGCACACGCTCTGGCCACCGTGGTCACCCGCGAGCCCATGGTCGTGTGCGGCAAAGCGTGGTTTGAGGCAGTGTTTTGCGAGCTCGACGCGAGCTGCCGGGTCGAGTGGCGGGTGGCGGAGGGAGAGGAGGTCGAGGCCTTCGCCGAGCTTTGCCAGGTGTGCGGCCCAGCCCGCGCGCTGCTCACCGGCGAGCGCACCGCCCTCAACCTGCTGCAGACCCTGTCGGGCACGGCCACGCTCGCGCGCCGCTTCGCTCGGGCGGTGGCCGGCACGGGGGCGGTAGTGCTCGACACGCGCAAGACCATTCCGGGGCTGCGCCGCTTGCAGAAATACGCGGTCAAGGTCGGGGGATGCCAAAACCACCGCTTTGGCCTGTACGATGGGATCTTGATCAAAGAAAACCACATCGCTGCCGCCGGCTCGATCGCCGCCGCGGTGGTGAGCGCCCGGGCACGGCACCCTGAGCTTGCGGTCGAGGTGGAAGTCGAGTCCTTAGAGGAGCTGGAAGAAGCGCTGGCGGCCGGCGCCGAGATCGTGCTGTTGGACAACTTCTCTTTGGAGGAACTGCGCCGGGCGGTGGCGATCGCGCGGGGCAGGGCGCTGCTCGAGGCTTCGGGCAACATCGACCTGGACAACGTCCGCCAGGTGGCCGAAACGGGAGTGGACCGGATTTCGGTCGGGGCGCTGACCAAGCACCTCAAAGCCGTGGACTTATCGCTCAGGATACGGCTTTTGGATCCGCCAGGATGAAGCCGCATAACTTCATCTTTCCGGCGTTTACCCTCGCGTCGGTGGGTTTGGTCTTGGTCTTTTGGTGGTTCCCTGGGCGAGCGCCGTGGTTGGCCTCCCCGTGGCTTGGGTGGGGCGGCGGGCTGGCGATGGGAGCGGCGGTCGGGTGCGGCTGGCAAGGCTGGCTGGCGCCGCGCCGCGCCTATGACCTGTGGCTTTTGGGCAGCCTGGGAGTGTGGTTGGCGAGCTGGCTGCCGATCTTTTCCGCCGAGGCGCCGGTGTTTCGGGCTTATCCGGTCTATTTCGTCCTGCTCGATGCGGCGACCGGCTATTTCGTCCTCGGCCACCGCCCGCGCTGGAGCGTCGAGGAAAGGCGGCTGCTTGCGGAGCTGGCGCGAGAGTGGTGGTTCGACAGCCGCCTTTTGGCCGCTCTGGTGTTGCTCGCGGTGCTGTTGCCCAAATATTACCTGCTCTATCCTCTGACGGTCGGGTTTTTGACCTTCCGCGTCGCCCTGGCGTGGGCGCTGGAGTTTGCGCCTTAAGGAGCCTCAAAGGCGTTTTTAATCCATTCGACCTGAAAGCCTTGGCAAGTGGGAGTCAGCGCCAGCACGTCAAAGCGCACCGGCGCGTCGCCTGCGTGCGTGGCAAGATAATGGTTGGCGGCGCGGATCAGGCGGGTTTGCTTGTGCTTATCGACGCTTTCGAGCGCCCCGCCGAAGCGGGCGCTGCGGCGGCAGCGCACCTCGGCGAAAACCAGGGTAGCGCGGTCCTGGAAGATCAAATCGATCTCGCCGTAACGGCAGCGCCAATTGCGTTCGACGAGCTTAAGCCCCTGCCGCTCCAAAAACGCCAGCGCGTAGTCTTCAGCCGCCCGGCCTAGGCTCTTGGGCATGGAGGGAGTCGGGAGCTAAGCCGTAGATCACCGGCACGCCTTGGCGGAACTCGGCGCAGCTTAGCTGGCGCCGGATCCGGCCGCTGCCGTCCACGCTCAGGATGCCGCTGGTTCCGGCGTAGCGGCCGCCCACGCCAAGCAAGCGGGTGGGAATCCAGTAAGCGTCCATCCCTAAGGCCGCCAGGCGCAGGTAGGGACCAGGCTGGGGCCCCCAACGCGCCTCGAACTCCGCGACTTTAGGGGCGGCCTCGTGCTCGCCTTGGAGCAGCCAGGGCAGGTCGCAGAAGCGCACGCCTTCGAGGTCAGCGTCTTGGCGCGGATCGGGGTGGCCGGTGTAGACGTCCCAGGTGGCGTAGACCGGAAGGTACTCGGCGCGGTAAAAATCAAGCTGCGGCTTGATCAGGCGGCCTTGTTCGGGATTGGCCTGCAGGAAAATAAAATCCGCGTCCCGGCGCACGCGCGGGATAAGTTTCACCTCCCCTACGAGTTGGCGCACGCGCTCTCCGCGGCGCTCGGATTCGTCCACGTTGAGCAGCCGGCGGATGGCGGCGGAGACGTCGCCGGCGGGATAACGCTGGATTTCCAAAACCCGCCCGCCGAGCTTCTCCCAATAGTCCAGAAAGAACCGGGCGATCCGGTCGCCCGCCGGGGTGGCCGGCACCAGAACGAGGGCGCGCCGGTGGCCGTGGGCGAAGGCGCTGTCGGCGACTTGCGCCACCCCTTCCTCCGGCGGCAGGGCAAACTGATACAGACCGGGCCGAGTCAGCCCCTCGATGGCGTTGAGCGCCAGGACGGGAGGATCGAAGCGGGGCAGGTTGGCCAAGCGTTCCAGCTCGGGTTTTTGCAAGGGGCCGAGGACCACGCGGGCGCCCTGGGCGGCGGCGCGTTGGTACTGGAGGACGACGTCGGCGGCGGTGCTGTCGTATTCGCTCAGCGGCAGAGGCTCGGGTTCGCCGGGGAAGTCGCGCGCCGCTTCGATGGCGTGGCGGATGATTTCGGCGGCGGCCTGAAAAGGACCGGCGCGAGGCAGCAGCAAGGCGATAGTCTGCCCTGCCTGCAGGGAGGGCGGCGGGGCGGGAACGCGCTTGGCGATCACGCGCTCGAGGAACCGGCCCTGGTCGGCAGGATGGTAGGGGTAAGTTTCGCGCCACTTTGCCACCGCCTGGTCCAAAGCCTCGGAGCGGTAAGGATGGGCGTTGAGGATTTGCCCAAGTTCCAGCCAGCCGGCCAAATCGCTTCTGGGCCTGGCTTTGAGCTTAGCGCGGGTCTTGTCCGGCAACAGCTCCAGGGCCTGGAGGATCGCTCGATTGTTTTCCTCCACCTCTTGCGGGGTTTGGAGCCAGCGATTGAGGCGGATGCGCTCGTGGAGGCTGCCGACCAGATCGCCTTCGAGGGTGAGGGCGCGCGCGCGCAGGCGATGGTACTCTTTGCCCAAGTAATCTGGGATTTGCTTAGGGGTTAAGGAGTTCAATAACTCCAAAGCCGTAGCCGAATCGCCCTCGTCCAACGCCAACCGGGCCTTGAGCAAGGCCAACCCGACCCGCTCGGGCAAGGACAGCCGCTTAGGATCCAGGCGGGTCAGGATTTGCCGCATCCCCTCAAGGTCGCCAGCCCGGTAGAGCGCCTGCGCGCGTTTTAGCTGCTCGGTTGCATCGATTGGGACCGCGGCTTGGCGCTGGCCGAGCGGTTCCATACCTGGCGGGCGCGCAGGCGGCGCGCAGGCGCAAAGCCCAAGCCCAAGGCCCAGCAGCCAGGCGGCTCGCATCGCGGTTAAGCTGGGCTTCCGCGATCCTCCCAGAACCGGCTCCACGTTTGGCGGCCAGAGCTTGCGCGCTGCTCCATAGGCACGTATTCGCGCGGCGGATGGCCGACGTACAGCTGGCGCGGCCGGCCGATCTTGATGTTGGGGTCGGAGATCATTTCCTTCCAGTGCGCCACCCAACCCACGGTGCGGCCGATGGCGAACAGCACCGTGAACATGTTGGTGGGGAAACCCATCGCCCTGAGCACGATGCCCGTGTAGAAGTCCACGTTGGGGTACAGCTTGCGCTCGATGAAATACTCGTCTTCCAAGGCGATGCGCTCCAGCTCCAGCGCCAGTTCCAGCAGGGGATCGTCCTTGCGGCCTAACGCTTCGAGCACCTCGTAGCAGGTCTGGCGCATGATTTCGGCGCGCGGGTCGTAGTGCTTGTAGACCCGATGGCCAAACCCCATCAGCCGGAACGGGTCGTTCTTGTCCTTGGCGCGCGCGATGTACTCGGGGATGCGGCTCTTGTGGCCGATTTCCATCAGCATCTTGAGCACCGCTTCGTTGGCGCCGCCGTGGGCCGGTCCCCACAGCGAGGCGATCCCGGCGGCGATGCAGGCAAACGGATTGGCGCCCGAGGAACCGGCCAGCCGCACCGTAGAGGTCGAGGCGTTTTGCTCGTGGTCGGCGTGGAGGATGAGGATTCGGTCCAGCGCCTTGACCAGCACCGGGTTGGGCTGGTATTCCTCGGTCGGGTTGGAGAAGGTCAGGTACAACAGGTTTTCCGCGTAGCTGAGGCGGTTTTGCGGGTAGACGAACGGCCAGCCCATCGCGTAGCGGTACGCGTAGGCGCCGATCGTGGGCATCTTGGCGATGATCCGGTAGGCGGCGAGCATTCGCTGTTCAGGGTCGGTGATGTCCATGTCGTCGTGGTAAAAGGCCGACAAGGCTCCGACCACGCCGACCATGATCGCCATCGGGTGGGACCTTCGGGTAAAGCCGCGGAAGAACAGCATGAGCTGGTCGTGGAGCAGGGTGTGGCGCTTGATGTCGCGCTCGAATTCGGCCTTTTCCTCGACCGAGGGCAGCTCCCCGTAAAGCAACAGGTAACACACCTCCATGTAGTCGCTGTGGGCGGCCAACTGCTGGATAGGATAGCCGCGGTACAGCAAAATGCCCTTTTCGCCGTCGATGAAGGTAATCGCCGACTTGCACGAGGCGGTCGAGGTAAATCCCGGGTCGTAGGTCAACAATTCCGCTTCGTTGTAGAAGCCGCGGATGTCGATCGCCGAGGGTCCCAGCGTTCCATGCAGCAGCGGGCGCGTATAACGCTTGCCGGTGCGCTCGTCGATCAAAGCAAAACTGCCGCCGTTGCCGGCGGGCTTGAAAACTTCATCGGTCATGAGACGGACTCCCGCTTAAGTTTAATTGGCAAATAGGGTATCACGAAGCGCCGGGAATGAAAGCCTCGCCCACCGGTCCAAAAGTTGCGTTAAAATTTTTAAATTTTATTAAAAACATTATGAGCGATCTTCAGGAAATCCAAAAGCGTCGCACCTTTGCCATTATCTCCCATCCCGACGCCGGCAAGACCACGCTCACCGAAAAGCTGCTGCTCTATGGCGGAGCCATCCAGCTCGCCGGCGCGGTCAAAGGGCGAAAAGCCGCGCGCCACGCCACTTCCGACTGGATGGCGCTGGAACAGCAGCGCGGCATTTCGGTGACCACCTCGGTGATGCAGTTCGAGCACGCAGGCTGCCTGATGAACCTGCTCGACACTCCAGGGCACGCCGATTTCTCTGAGGACACCTACCGCACCCTGACCGCAGTGGATTCGGCCTTGATGGTGATCGATAGCGCCAAGGGGGTGGAGGAGCGGACGATCAAGCTGATGGAGGTCTGCCGCCTGCGCGCCACGCCGATTTTGACCTTCATCAACAAGCTCGACCGCGAAGGGCGCGAGCCTATCGAACTTTTAGACGAGATCGAGCAGGTGCTCGACATCCGCTGCGCGCCGCTGACTTGGCCGATCGGCATGGGCAAGCGGTTTCGTGGGGTTTATCACCTGCAGGAGGATACCGTGCGTTTGTTCGCCGCGCGCGCCGGCGAGCGCGCCGAGCTCGGTGAGGTGATCTTGGGGCTGGATAACCCGCTGCTCGACGAACGCCTGGGCGATCAGGCGCGGGAACTGCGCGCGGAGGTCGAGTTGGTGCGCGGCGCCTGCCACCCCTTCGACCCAAGGGAGTATCGGGCGGGGCGGCAGACACCGGTGCTGTTCGGTTCGGCGATCCACAATTTCGGCGTGTTGGAGCTGCTGGACGCCATCGCCCGCTACGCGCCTTGCCCGCAGCCGCGTGCGGCCGACGCGCGGGAAGTGGCGCCGGAGGAAGCGGGGTTTAGCGGCTTTGTCTTCAAGATCCAGGCCAACATGGATCCTCTGCACCGCGACCGGATCGCGTTCGTGCGCGTTTGCTCGGGCAGGTATCAAAAAGGGATGAAGCTTTACCACGTGCGCTTGGGCAAGACCGTGACCGTGGCCAACGCCCTCACCTTTCAGGCGCAAAGCCGAAAGCACGTGGAAGAAGCCTGGCCGGGGGACATCCTAGGTCTCTACAATCACGGCACCATCCAGGTGGCCGACACCTTCACCCAGGGGGAAAAGCTCAAATTCGGCGGCATTCCGTTTTTTGCCCCGGAGCTGTTCCGCCGGGTGGTGCTGCGCGATCCTCTCCGCGCCAAGGCCCTGCACAAAGGCCTGATGCAGCTGAGCGAGGAGGGCGCAACGCAAGTGTTTCGCCCGCTGAAAAACAACGACCTGATTCTCGGCGCGGTAGGCGTGCTGCAATTTGACGTGACCGCGTTCCGGCTCAAAGACGAGTACGGCGTCGAATGCGCTTACGAGCCGGTCGGGGTGGTCGCGGCTCGCTGGATCGAAGGCGAGGACGCAGCGATTCTGGAAGAGTTCAAGCGCAAACATTTTGAGCATCTGGCCGAAGACGGCAGCGGGTTTTTGGTTTATCTTGCGCCCAGCCGCGTCAACCTGGAGCGGGTTGTGGAGCGCTGGCCCAAGCTTTTGTTCAAGGCGACGCGCGAGATTTAAGCTTGGCGCGGAAAACTGGTATATTTATTAAGATTCAGTCCGGGTTCACGCAGCGACTGGCATTTTGATTCTGTGGTTAAAAATAAACTTGAAGGAGGAACGATGACTAAATTGCGCAACTTGGTGTTTGGCGCGGCTATGGTAGCTGCAGCGTCTTCGTCGGCTTTGGCGGTGGAGTTCACGCCGGAAGAGAACCTGTTCTTGGGAATGAAGATCTACGAGCGCGCTGCCGGTCGCGGTTGTGGCACCTGCCACGACGTGCGCCCGTTCCCGGACCTCACCCAGAGCATCAAAAAGCTGAGCAAGGAAGAGTTCATCAACGTGGTCAAAAACGGCCGCCCCGGCACCATCATGGTGGCGATGGCGCCGCAGATCATGGAGATCGGCTTGGTCAAGAGCGCGTGTATGAGCGAAAGCCAGGCGCTGGAGGCTTTGTACGCCTACTTGCAGGCGGTGGCCGAAGGCAAAGGCAAGGTGCAAAAGCCGGCCACTTTGGACGCCAAGATCAAGTCTTGCGGCAAATAAGCCGCCCGGCGTTAACTTACAGCGGCCGGCCTTTCTCAGGCCAGCCGCGTTTTTTTAAACCAGGCCAATTTTGCGCGCAGCTTCACGACCTCCCCGATGATGATCAAGGCCGGGGGCTTGGCGTTTTCCGCCCGGGTCCGATCGGCTAAAGTCGCCACCGTGGCGACGATCACCCGCTGGCGCGCTGTGGTTCCCGATTCGATCAAGGCCGCCGGCATCTCTTGCGGCATGCCGTGCTCGATCAAGGCCTGGCAGATTTCCTTGAGCCCCAGCGTTCCCATGTAGATCACCAAAGTCTGGCGCGGGACAACGAGCTTGTCCCAGTCCAGGTTCGGCCGGTCCCCCTGGCGGTGGCCGGTGACGAACAGGCAAGATTGAGCGTACTTACGATGGGTGAGCGGGATCCCGGCGTAGCTGGCGCAGCCTAAGGCGGCGGTGATGCCGGGCACGATCAGGAAGGGAATCCCCTCGCCGGCCAAGGTCTCGATCTCCTCTCCGCCGCGCCCGAAGACGAACGGATCGCCGCCTTTGAGGCGCACCACCTTCTTGCCCTCCTTGGCCAGACGCACCAGCAGCTGGTTGATGGTCTCCTGCGGCAGCGAATGGTCGCCGCGGGATTTGCCGGCGTAGAGCTTTTCCGCCTCGGGCCGGATGAGATTTAGGATTTCGGTCGAGACCAGCCGGTCGTACACCACCACGTCCGCTTCTTGCAGCAGGCGCAGGGCGCGCAAGGTCAAAAGCTCCGGATCGCCGGGACCGGCTCCGACCAGGGCCACGTAACCTAAGGGAGCCAAGGCGCTCGACTCTTCCAACGCCTTCGCCAGCGCGGCCTCGGCAGCGGCGCCTTGTCCGGCTAAAAGCAGCTCGGCCGGCGCGCCGGTCAGCGCCTGTTCCCAGAAGCTGCGGCGCCGCTTGGGGTCGGCGATGGCCTGCTTGACTTGGGCGCGGAAGCGGCCGGCGAGCTCGGCGAGCCGGCCAAAACCGGCGGGGATCAAGCTTTCCAGGCGGGTTTTGAGCAACCGCGCGAGGACCGGCGCGCGCCCTCCGCTAGAGATGGCGACGACGACCGGAGCGCGGTCGACGATGGCGGGCAAGATGAAGTCGCAAGACTCGGGCTGGTCGACGGCGTTGACCAAGATGCCGCGCTGTTGGGCCGCTTGGGCGACCGCGCGGTTGAGCGCGCGGTCGTCGGTGGCGGCGATCACCACAAAGCAGCCGGCCAGATCGGGCACGGCAAAAGCCTTGCGCCGCAGCGCGAGCTTGCCCTCCTGGGCCAGGCGCTCCAGTTCTGGGCAAAAGGCCGGGGCGAGCGCCGTCACCTGCCCGCCGGCGCGCAGCAGAAGCTCGGCCTTGCGCAGAGCCACCTTGCCGCCGCCGACGATCAGGCAGGGTTTGCCTTGTAACCTTAAGGATATCGGCAGGAAGTCCATCGGAGCGGTCCGAAGTTTGCTATCATTTTGACCCGGCTATTTGGGCTTGACATCAACTATGGAGTTCGACCGCGAATTGGACACCTCAGGTCTCAATTGCCCTCTGCCGCTGTTGCGCTTGAAAAAGACCTTGAACGAGATGGCAAGCGGCCAGGTGGTCCACGTGATCGCCACCGATCCGGCGTCGGTGTTGGATTTTGGCGTTTTCGCCGAGCAGACCGGCAATGCGATTTTAAACCACCGCGAACACGGCGGCGTGTTTCACTACTGGATCCGCAAAAAATAAAAACCTTATCGGGGCGGCCACGGGGGGCCGCTGAGCAGCACCGGCTCTAGAGCTTGGCGCAGGGAAAGAACCGTCCAGCCGCGTTGGCGGGCGACCTCTTCTAGGACCGGATCGGGGTCGACCGCGACCGGATGCGGGACCTGTTCGAGCAGCGGCAGGTCGTTGTGCGAGTCGCTGTAGAAAACTGCCCGCTCCGGTTCGAGCGCCTTGTCGCGCAGCCATTCCTTAAGATGCAAGACCTTGCCGTGCTGAAAACACGGAATCCCGACGAACCGCCCGGTGTAGCGGCCGTGCCGGAATTCTGGGCGGGTGGCCAGAAGATGCGGGACACCAAGGAGCTTTGCGATCGGCTCGGTGACGAAGGCGTTGGTCGCGGTGACGATCGCCACGAGATCGCCGCGGTTTTGGTGGTATTCCACCAGCGCCCGCCCGGCAGGCAGGATCAAGGGGGCGATCTTGGTCTCCACGAAGCGCTGGCGCAGAGCCAGCAAAAACTCCACGGGGTGCTCGCTTAAGGGTTTTAAGGAGAATTCCAAAAACGCGGCAATATCCAGCCTCCCTTGGCGATAGTCGGCGTAGAAGCGGCGGTTGGCCGCCTCGTAGGCGGCCGGATCGACGATTCCCTGCTCTACCAGGAACTGCCCCCACAAATAGTCGCTGTCGCCGCCGAGGAGGGTGTTGTCCAGGTCGAAAAGGGCCAGCGCGGGGGTCGGAATCACTTGCGATGCCAAGGCGGGTTGTGTAGGTTATCTGCCATGAACGATAAAAATTCTACCAAAATCCGGCGGCCGCTTTTGGACCATGATCGATCCTGAAGGTTATCGCCTGAATGTAGGCATCGTGCTGTGCAACGATGCCGGACGGGTGTTTTGGGCGCGGCGGATCGGGATGCGTTCCTGGCAGTTCCCGCAAGGGGGGATGCGGTCTAAGGAAAGCCCGGAAGAAGCCATGTTCCGCGAGTTGTACGAGGAGACCGGCCTGCTGCGAAGGGACGTCGAGGTGATCGGCCGGACCCGGGGTTGGCTGCGGTATCGGCTGCCTGAGCGGTATATTCGGCGCGATTCCGTGCCGCTTTGCATCGGCCAAAAACAAATCTGGTTCCTGCTCCGCTTGAAGGCGCGCGAAGACCGCATCCGCCTAGACCTTGGCCGCCGGCCCGAGTTCGATGCCTGGCGCTGGGTGGAGTATTGGCAACCGGTGCGCGAGGTGGTCTACTTCAAGCGCGAAGTTTACCGCCAAGCCCTCGCAGAGCTGGGCGAATTGCTAATCCAAGGCTCGGTCCCCATCGATCCCAAAAGCTTCTTGACTGCCCGCGGTCGATTTTAAATTTTAAGCTTCAGAGGCAAGCGGGGCGGGCATAAAGGGGGTAAAGTGTCTCGATCTTTCTGCCTCGGGTTGGTTTGGTTGGCGCTTTGGGGAGTCAGCAGTTTGCTTTATGGCGCCGACTTCTCGGTTCCGGCGGTTCTCATCCATCCCCACGTGGCCCTAGATTCCCTCTCCCGCGACGAGCTGCGGGCGATTTTCGCCATGCGCCGCCGGACTTGGCCAGACGGCACGCCGATCCAAGTGTTCGTACTGCCCGACGATCATCCCCTCCACCGGGCGTTTTGCAAGCAGGTCCTCAACGTTTATCCCCATCAGTTGCGCCGGATCTGGGACCGGGGCGTGTTTTCCGGCACCGGCCAGGCCCCGATCGAAGTCTCGAGCGTAGAAGAAATGCAAAAGCGCATCGCTGCCGTGCCGGGGGCCATCGGCTATACCGACAGAATCCAGCAGGACGCCTCCGTGAAGGCGATCACGGTGCGCTAGGGTTTGGACGGCTATTTTGAATGCTCAAGGGGATTTCAGCGTGCAACGTATCTGGATCGCGCCGGTATTTCTGCTATGGATCACAGCGGTCCACGCTGAAGGACCGGCTTGGATCAACACCGCGCAGGTCCACGGTTTCCTGAGCCAGGGTTTTGTCCTGACTTCGGCCAACCGCTTTTTTGGCGCCAGCCATCACGGCAGTTTGGCCTTTACCGAGGCCGGTGTCAACGTCTCGACCCGCCCTTACGGGCCGCTGCTGCTGAGTGCGCAAGGGCTGTTTCGCCGTTCCGGGGAGGTCAGCCCCAAAGAATTCCGCTTAGATTACGCCCTGGCCGATTGCGCGTTTTGGTCCGGCGCCCAAGGCCGGGCAGGCCTCCTGCTCGGGCGGGTGAAAAATCCCTTGGGCCTGTACAACGAAACCCGCGACGTGGCCTTCACTCGGCCGACGATCTTCCTGCCGCAGAGCATTTATTTTGACCGTACCCGTAACTTAGGGTTGTCCAGCGACGGCGGACAGTTCTACGGAGAATATTCAACGCCGTGGGGAGAATGGTCGCTGCGCTTTGCGCTGGGGTGGCCCAACGGAGTGCAGGATAAAGAGTTTGAGCGCCTGGTGGTGGGGCGCAACTGGCCTGGGCGCTTTAAGACCCGCTTGTCTTATCTTGGGCGGTTGACGTACGAATCGCCCCAGCGGGCTTGGCGTTTTGCCATTACCGGCGGCAAGGTGCGCCCGCGCTACGATCCCAAGGGCGCCAATCCGTTTCAGGCCGGGGAGACGACCCTGGTGCCGGTAATTTTCTCGCTCCAATACGAGACCGAAAAGTTCACCCTGACCGGAGAGTACGCTCTGCGTTTCCTTCGGCTTTCCGGGTTTGGGCGGTTTTTGCCGGACCGCTCCGACACCGGGGAGAGCTATTATCTGCAAGCGGCGTACCGGATTTTGCCCAGGCTCGAGCTGGTCGGCCGGTACGACGTGTTCTTTGCCGACCGCGACGACACCAGCGGCCGGAAATTCGCCGCCTTGACCGGTCGCCCCCGCCATACGCGCTTTGCCCGCGACTTTACCGTCGGGGTGCGCTGGGATTTAAGTTCTTCCTGGATGCTGCGCGCCGAGTACCACCGCGTGGACGGCACCGGTTGGCTGCCGGTCTCGGACAACTCAGACCGAGACCGGCAGAAAAACTGGCACCTGTTTTCCCTGCTGGTATCGTTTCGCTTTTGACTTCAGTAGCCGGGTAGGGCAACGTCCAGCCCCGGCGGCAAGTGATCTAGCCGCTCTACCCAGGTCTGGATTTGGCCGTCGGCATGAAGTTCCAGCCAGCGCCAGCCGGCAGGACTTGGGTCGAGGGCAAAACTGGGCGCGCCGGGTTGGAACTGAAAGCAGGTGGACGGGGCGCTCCACAGTCCAATTGAGCCATAACGGCTAGCGATGACCTGATGCACGTGGCCGAAGACCACGCCTTTGACTTTGGGGAAGCGCTCGAGCAAGCGCAAAAGCTCCTCCCCGTTGACCAGCGCCATGGTGTCCATCCAAGCGCTGCAGATAGAGAGCGGCGGGTGATGGACGGCGACTAGGGTAGGCAGGTCTGGGCCGTGTTTTAGGCTCTGGGTTAAAAATTCCAGTTCGCCTGCGTTTAAATAACCCGCAGGGGAGCCGGGCAGGTGGCTGTTCAAGCACAGGATCTGCCAGCTTGGGGTCAAAATGCGTTTAGCGCAATGCAGGATCTGCGAGCGGCCCAAGATGCGGGCCATCCATTCCGGGTCGTCGTGGTTGCCAGGCAAGGCCACCCAAGGAAGGTGTAGGCTTTCCAGGTGGCAAAGCAAGCGCTCGTAGGCGGAAGCGGATGGATCCTGGACCAGATCCCCGGTGAGCAGGATCAAATCCGGCGGCCAAAGAGCGCAGCGCTCAAGGTGGGCCAACACGTCCAGCAGGCTCTGCTCGGTGTCCACGCCCATGAGAAGCTGACCCGGCTGCTCGCGCAGGTGGCAGTCGGACAGCTGCAGGACTTTGAGCGGCTCGCCGCGCGCGGTAAGCGTCAAAGTCGCTTCAGGAGCACTTTCGAGTTGCGCTTGCGGTTGATGCATTGCCTGCGCTCCAGGGGAAGGTCGGCAAAGCTCGCCGGCTGGAAGCCGCGCTCCAGGAACCAGTGGGAGGCCCGCGTGGTCAGCACGAACAGGCCGGTCAGGCCTTGCCGCCGGGCCTGCTCTTCGATGCGCTCCAGCAGGCGCTGGCCGCGGCCTTGGCCGCGGTAATCGGGGTGCAGGGCCAGGCACGCCAGTTCCCCCAACCGCGCGTTAGGAAAGGCGTGGAGGGCGGCGCAACCGACCACCAGGCCGTCGCGGACGACGACCCAGAAATCGCCGATCGCCGTCTCCAGCTTCTCCCGCGAGCGTTTGACTAAGATCCCCTCGCGTTCGAGCGGTTCGATCAGCTCGAGGATCCCCGGGATGTCGTCCAAGGCGGCCGGGCGCAAGGTCTCAAACGGCTCGGCCGCGATCAGGGTGCCGATGCCGTCGCGGGAAAACAGCTCCAGGAGTAAAGCCCCGTCCACGTGGCGGTCGAGGAGGTGGACCCGGCCGACGCCCTGCTGGACGGCGTCCACCGCCGCCTGGACGTGGCGGGAAACGCCCGCGTCGAAAGCCCCTTGCTCCAGCAGGGCGCGCGCTTCCTGGCAGGTCAGCTGGGGGATAGGTTGCGGGTCGCTTAGGGTCCGGCACGGGGATTCGGTCAGGATCAAGAGCTTGTCCGCCTTGAGGGCGCAGGCGGCGGCCACCGCGACTTCCTCGGCGCTCAAGTTGAATACCTCGCCGGTGGGAGAGTAGCCGATGGGGGCCAAAAGCACCACGCTGCCTTGGTCTAGGTGCTGGACGATGCCTTCGCGGTCGATGCGCCGGACCTCCCCCGTGTACTCAAAGTCCACCCCCTCGCGCACGCCCACCGGCTTGGCGATGACGAAGTTGCCCGAGCTGACCCGGATCCGCACTCCGGCCATGGGGGAGTCGGCCAAGCCCATGGAAAACAGCGCCTCGATCTCGAGTCGCGCTTGACCTGCCGCTTCTTTAACGCACTCCAACGCGGCCGCGTCGGTGACGCGCAGCCCCTCGAAATAGCGCAGCTCAAGCCCGCGGGCTTTGAGGCGCGCCTCGATCTGGGGGCGCAGGCCGTACACGAGGACCTGCCGGATCCCCAGGCCGTGGAGCAGGGCCAGATCGTGGATGAGATGAGGGAAAGCCGGATCGAGCAGGGCATAACCTTCGAACGCCACCACGAAGGTGCGGCCGCGGTGGGCGTGGATGTAAGGGCAAGAACGGCGGAACCAGCGGACGTAGGCGGCTGCGTCCATCAGCCCAGGCAGTGGTGTTCGATCAGGCGGCGCAGCAGAGCGATGGCCGGCTCGATCTGCGCCCGCGGGAGGTATTCGTCGGGTTGATGGGCTTGGGCGATGGAGCCTGGACCTAAGATCACCGTCTCCAGCCCTAGAGAAGCCAGGTAGGGCGCCTCGGTGCCGAAGGCGACCGCAGCCGCCGGGTGGCCGGTCAATTCCTCGCACAGGCGGACCAAGGGAGCGTCGGCCGGGGTGGCAAAAGCCGGAAGCCCCCGAAACAAGGGCTCGACTTTGGCCTGGAGCTTGGGGAAAGGCTTTAGGGCCGCAAGGACCTTCGCTCTAAGCTCCTCCCGTACCGCTTCGGGGGCCATCCCCGGCAAGAGGCGAATATCGAGCAGAACTCGGCAATGACCGCAGATCCGATTGGGGCTGTCGCCGCCTGCGATCGCTCCTAGGTTCAGGGTGGGAAAGGGGACTTCAAACTGGGGCTGGCGCAGTTGCCTCAACTCGTCGCGCCATAAGAGCAAGGCTTTTAGCACCTCGACCATGCCTTCCAAAGCGTTGGCGCCCAAGGCCGGGTTGCTGGCGTGGCCGCTGTGGCCGATGACCTCCACCGCCTCCATCAGCACCCCCTTGTGCATGCGGATCGGCTTGAGCTCGGTGGGCTCGCCGATGATTGCAAACCGCCCGGCGGGCAGGCCGGTTTCAGCTATGAGGCGCGCCCCGTCCATGGTGCTCTCCTCGTCGCACGTGGCAAGCACGATCAGGGGGCGGCGCAGGCGCGATGAATCGAGCTGCCGAACCGCCGTCAAGGCAAGGGCGAAGAAGGCCTTCATGTCCGCGACCCCAAGGCCATACAGCCGCCCCTCGCGTTCGCTCAAGCGGAAAGGATCGCTCGACCACAAGTTCGCATCCCAAGGGACGGTGTCGGTGTGGCCGCTCAAGACCAGTCCTTGGCCGGCTTCCAAAGGGCCTAAACTCGCGATCAGGTTGGCTTTCTGCGGGGTGACCGGTTGCAGGGTAATTTGGAACCCCAAATCTTCCAGCCAACCTGCCAGCTTGTGCACCACCCCCAGGTTGGATTGGTCCAGCCGCGGATCGGCGCTCGAGACCGAAGGCTCGGCCACCAGGGCGGCGATCATCTCGATGGGGGTGGGCAGGCGCGCGCTCAAAGCTTGGTTTCCAGCTGCCAGTCGGTGACCGCGCCTTCCGAGGCCGAGCTCACGAGGACGGCGTATTTGGCCAAGACGCCTTGGGTGTAGCGCGGCGCCGGTTTGCGCCAGCGCGCCAGGCGCGCCTGGATCTCGCCGTCGGGAAGCTCTAAGGTCAACTCGCGGCTTTGCGCATCGATGGTGATCCTATCGCCGTCCTCGACGATGGCCAGGGGGCCTCCTACGTAGGCTTCCGGGGTGATGTGGCCGACCACGAAGCCGTGGGTACCGCCGGAGAAGCGGCCGTCGGTGATGAGCGCGACGTCTTTGCCCAACCCTTTGCCCATCACCGCCGAGGTGGGCGAGAGCATCTCGCGCATCCCCGGCCCTCCTTTGGGGCCTTCGTAGCGGATCACGATCACCTCGCCTTTTTGCACCGTGCCGTTCAGGATGGCTTTTAGCGCCGCTTCTTCGCTGTCGAACACCCGCGCCCGGCCGCTAAAGCGCAAGCCCTCCTTGCCGGAGATCTTGGCCACCGCCCCTTCGGGAGCCAGATTGCCTTTTAGGATCACTAAGTGGCTGTCGGGTTTGATCGGATCGGAGAGCGGGCGGACGATGTCCTGGCCGGGAGGATAAGGGGGAACTTCGGCCAGGTTTTCGGCCAGGGTCTTGCCGGTGACGGTCAGGCAATCCCCGTGCAGCAGCCCGGCCTCGAGCAGGGTCTTCATCAGCGGTAGGATGCCGCCGATTTCGATCAGATCGGCCATGTGGTAGCGCCCGCTGGGTTTCAAATCGGCCAATACCGGCACCCGCTTGCCGATCGCGGTAAAATCGTCGAGCCGCAAGGCCACGCCGCAGGCCTTGGCCATGGCCAGAAGGTGCAGCACGGCGTTGGTCGAACCGCCCAGGGCGATGACCACAGTGATGGCGTTTTCAAACGCCTTGCGCGTCATGATGTCTCGAGGTTTAAGGTCCTTCTCCAAAAGTTTCAATACCGCCGCACCGGCCGCGGCGCAGTCTTCCAGTTTGGCCGGAGAGACCGCGGCTTGGGCTGAACTCCCCGGCAGGCTCATCCCCAAGGCCTCAATCGCCGAAGCCATGGTGTTGGCGGTGTACATCCCTCCGCACGCGCCCGGACCGGGAATGGCGCGGTGCTCGATGGCGCTTAAAGCCGCATCGTCTATCTGCCCGTTGGCGCGCGCGCCGACCGCCTCGAACACCGAGACGATGTCCAGCTTCTGCTCCCCAAGGCAGCCGGGCAGGATGGTGCCGCCGTAGACGAACACCGCCGGGCGATTTAAACGGGCGATGGCGATCAGGCAGCCGGGCATGTTCTTGTCGCAGCCGCCGATCGCCACCAGCCCATCGAAGCCCTGGCAAGCCACCACGGTCTCGACCGAGTCGGCGATTACCTCGCGCGAGACCAGCGAGTATTTCATCCCCTCGGTGCCCATAGAGATGCCGTCGGAGATGGTAATGGTGTTAAAGATCACCGCCTTGCCGCCGTTTTGGTCCACGCCGCGCGCCGCCTCCCGGGCGAGTCGGTCGATGTGCATGTTGCACGGGGTCACCATGCTCCACGTGGAGGCGATGCCGATCTGAGGTTTTTGCAAATCTTCGTCGCTAAAGCCGACGGCGTGGAGCATGGCGCGGCTCGGGGCGCGCTCCATGCCGTCGACCACCTGAGAGGAGAAAGGGCGTTTAGGCATCTAAAGGTCTCCAAAGTTAGAACGAACTCCAGCTTTGACGGCGGCGCCAGCTAAGGCGCGGCAGGATCAACCCGACTAAAATCCCGCCGCCCAAGACCGAAGCGCCGATCAAGAACCAGCGCTGCGACTGTTCCTGATTTAAGGTTTGGTTCTCCAGTTTGAGCTGGCCGATCTCGCGCTCCAGCTCGATCACTCGCTCTCTGAGCTGGTTGCGTTCGTTCTCGATCGCCAGGGCATTGGCCGAGACGGCGCGGATGCGGTTGAGTTCGGCGGTCAATTGCGCAGCCCGGTCGCTCAGCGCGGTTTTTTCGGTGCTTAAGGCCGCTTGCTGGCTCTTTAAAGCCCCGAGTTCCTGGGTAAGGCGGGTGTTTTCTTCGCTCAGCTGCTGAACCTTCTCGGTTAAGTTTTGGAGTTGAATCCGACAGCTGCGCTCGTCGCTGATGTGGCGGGTGAGCACCCAGCCGACGGTGCCGTCGCGCAGCCGCACCTTGCTGTAGCCGCTTTGGGAATCGTGCTCCAGCAAGGTCAAGGGGGTGCCGCTGGGCAACAGGCGCAAGATCTTGTACTCGGTTCCCTTACCCGCGCGCAGGTGGACCTCTTTGGTATTGGTGACAAAATTAGACTCCTCCGCCAGCGCCCACAGCGGCAAACCCCAAAGCAGCACCAAAACCAAGAATCTTACAGCGGTTTGATGAGCGATCCAGACCATCATAGGCTTTGCAAATAACTAATTGTGCGCCGTCAAGAGGAATTCGAGCAAGGCTTTTTGCGCGTGCAGGCGGTTTTCCGCCTCGTCCCAGACCACGCTCTGCGGCCCTTCCAGCACCTCGGCGCTGACCTCTTCGCCGCGGTGGGCCGGCAAACAGTGCATGAACAAGGCCTCGGGAGCGGCCTGCGCCATGACCTCCGAGGTGACGGTAAATCCCTGGAAGGCCGCGGTCCGCTGCGCTTGCTCCTGTTCCTGCCCCATGCTCGCCCAGACGTCGGTGACTATCAGATCGGCGCCTCGGGCGGCCGAGATCGGATCGTGGCTTAAGACCGCGTGGGCGCCGGCCTCTCGAATCAGCTCGGCTTCCGGTTCGTATCCTGGCGGGCAGGCGATGTGCAGCTCAAAATCCAGCTGCTGCGCCGCTTCCAGGTAGGACTGGCACATGTTGTTGCCGTCGCCGATCCAAGCGACCTTGCGCCCGGCGATGTCGCCGCGGTGCTCGAAGTACGTCTGCATATCCGCCAGCACCTGGCAAGGGTGAAAGCGGTCGGTCAGACCGTTGATGACGGGCACGCGGGAATAAGCCGCAAACCGGACCACGGTGTCGTGGCGGTGGGTCCTCAGGACCACGCCATCCACCATGCGCGAGAGGACGCGGGCGGTGTCTTCTAGGGGTTCGCCGCGATCCAGTTGGGAGTCGCGCGGAGACAGAAAAATCGCCGCCCCGCCCAGCTGCACCATGCCGGCTTCAAAAGACACCCGGGTGCGGGTGGAGGCTTTTTCAAAGATCATCCCCAAAACTTTGTGCTTGAGGGGAGCGTAAGGCTCTTTGAGGCGTTTGAGCTCGCTCGCGCGCCGGATCAAAAAGCGCAGCTCCTCTGGGCTTAAATCCTTGAGGGTGAGAAAGTGGCGTACGGTCACGATGGCCATTCCTGAATAAGAGCCGCGAGGGTTTCCGCCAGAAACTCGGCCTGCTCATCCTCCAGGATCAAGGGAGGCAACAGGCGCACGACGTTGCCGGCGGTGACGTTGATGAGCAGCCCGCGCGCCAGCGCGGCCGAAACCAGAGCGGCGCACGGGCGATCCAGTTCAATCCCGAGCATCAGCCCGCACCCGCGGACCGCGCGGACTTGCGGACAATCGCTCAGGCGGCGGCCAAACTCGGCCAACAGCCGCGCGCCCAAGGCCGCGGCCCGCGCGAGCAGATGATCGCGGGCGATGGTCCTTAAGACTTCCAGCGCCACCGCGCAGGCGAGGAAATTGCCGCCGAAGGTGGAGCCGTGCATCCCAGGCTGCAAAACCTCCGCCGCCTCTCCGCGCGCCAGACACGCGCCGATGGGAAAGCCATTGCCCAAGGCTTTGGCCAGGGTCATCACGTCCGGCACGATTCCTTCGTGCTGGCAGGCAAACCAGGCCCCGGTGCGGCCGATCCCGGTTTGCACCTCGTCCAGCATGAGCAACCAGCCGTGCCGATCGCAGAGCGCGCGCAGCTGGCGTAGGTAGCCGGGCGCCGGGATGCGGACGCCGCCTTCGCCCTGGATCGGCTCCACCAACACCGCGACGATGTCGCGGTCTTGGGCCAGTGCGGCCACCGCGCCGGGATCGTCGTAGGGAACCCGCACGAATCCTGAGACCAAGGGGGCAAAACCCTGCTGGACCTTAGGGTTGCCGGTGGCGCTCAAGGTGGCGAGGGTGCGGCCGTGGAAGCTGCCCGCGCAGACCACGATCTTGGGTTCGGCGATGCCTTTGGCGTGGCCGTAAGCGCGCGCGATCTTGAGCGCCGCCTCGTTGGCCTCGGCGCCGGAGTTACAGAAAAACGCTTTATCCATTCCGGCCAGGCGCGCCAATTCAAATGCCAGCGCCTCTTGGGGTTCGATCCGATAGAGGTTGGAGGTGTGCCACAGGCGTTTGGCTTGTGCGCACAAAACGCGCGCCAAGGCCGGGTGGGCGTGGCCTAGGTTGCACACCGCGATCCCGGAGACGGCGTCGAGGTAACGCTTGCCTTCCGTGTCCCAAAGCCAGACGCCTTCACCGCGGGTGAAGGCCACCTCGAGCCTGGCGTAGGTGGGCATGACAAAGTTCATAAGTGAGTGCGTGTTAAAAAGTAAAAAGGCAGCCGCCTGACTGCCTGGAATTTTTCACTATTTTATTGAGATCCGGATGGGCGGACAATACCGGTGTTTCTCCGGTGGGAAAGTTTGGGTTTTGTATAATCGAAGTATGAACCGAATCCGCGTGCTTCCGCCGCAAGTGGTTTGCCAGATCGCCGCCGGCGAGGTAATCGAGCGCCCCGCCTCGGTGGTCAAGGAGCTGGTGGAAAACAGCCTGGACGCCGGCGCCAGTCAGATCGACATTTACCTTGAGGCAGGCGGCATCGGCTTGATCCGGGTCCGCGACGACGGCTGCGGCATTTCCCGCGCGGACCTGCCGTTGGCGGTGGCGCGCCATGCGACCAGCAAGATCGCTTGCCTGGAAGACTTGTTCAAAGCGCAAAGCTTTGGGTTTCGCGGCGAGGCGCTGCCCAGCATCGCCTCTGTGGCGCGCCTGGAGCTGATTTCCCGAACCCCGGACGAAGTTTGCGGATGGCGCCTTAAGGCGGGGCCAGAAGGAGTATCGGCGCCGACCCCGGCGGCGCATCCGCCCGGCACCACCGCGATTGTGGCCGACCTGTTTTATAGCGTCCCGGCGCGGCGCAAGTTCCTACGCCGCGAGGAGTTGGAATTTAACCACGTGCGCCACTTCGTCGAGCGTTTGGCTTTAGCGCGTTTTGCGACCGGGTTGAGCTTGCGCCACAACCAGCGCCTGGTATGGCAGCTCGCGCCGGCCCACACGGCGCAAGAGCGCAAAGATCGCCTAGGGCAGATTCTAGGGCAAGAGTTTCTAAGCCAGGCGCTGGAGGTCGATTGCGCCGCCGACGGTCTGCGCCTGAGCGGTTGGATCGGCTTGCCTGCGGTCGCGCGCCGCCAGGCGGAGCAGTTTTGGTACGTCAACGGCCGCCCGGTGCGCGATAAGTCGCTGAACACGGCTTTGCGCCTAGCCTACCGCGACGTTCTGCCGCACGGGCGGCAGCCGCCGGCGGTGTTGTATCTGGAGTTGGACCCCAAAATGGTGGATGTCAACGCTCATCCCGCCAAGCTCGAGGTGCGTTTTCGCGACGTGCGGCGGGTGAGCGACTTTATCGTTTCTTCGCTGTATCGAGTCTTGGCGCGAGCGAGGCCCGCAGCGCCGCCTCGGGTTTGGCGGGGGGCGGAAGGCTCAGAACTTCGGCCGCTTAAGGTAAGCGAGTCTTTGGGCTTTTATCAAAGCCTGCGGGGAAACGCCGATTCGGCCCAGCCGCCAAAGCCGACCGCGGCCGAATTTCCGCTCGGCGAGGCGAAGGCTCTGCTGCACGGGCTCTATATCTTGGCCGAGGCGCGCGAAGGCCTGGTGATCGTCGATGCCCACGCCGCCCATGAGCGCATCCTGTACGAGAAGCTCAAACGCCAGATGGAAGAGGGACGGCTCGTGCGCCAGAGACTGCTTCCGGTGCAAGTGGTCTTAAGCCCGCGCGAGGTCGATCTCATCGCCTGTTACCTCGATGAGTTGGCGCGCCTTGGCCTCGAGCTCGATCGCCTCGGTCCGGAAACGGTGCTCGTCCGCGCCGTGCCGGCTTTGCTTGGGCAGACCGACGTCGCCCAGCTGCTGCGCGAGGTGCTCGCCGAGCTTCAATTGCTCGGCGGCTCTCGCGAGGTGGAGGGGAAAATCCGCGAGCGCCTGGCCAGCTGCGCCTGCCGCAGCGCGGTGCGCGCCGGAGAGCGCTTGAGCTTGGCGGAGATGAACGCCTTGCTGCGGGAGTTGGAGCAAACCGAGCGCGGCAGCCAGTGCAACCACGGCCGCCCGACCTGGGTGATGTTGGATAGGAAGACCTTGGATCGGCTGTTTGAGCGCGAATGAGACCTTTGGCGCTGTTGCTCATGGGGCCGACCGCCGCGGGCAAAACCGAGCTGGCCCTGGAGTTGGCCAGAACGCTCGCCGGCGAAATCGTCAGCGTCGACTCCGGCCTCATCTACCGCGGCCTAGACATTGGCACCGCCAAGCCGGATCTTAAGGTGCGGGCGGAGGTTCCGCATCATCTGATCGATCTTCTCGACCCGGCAGAGAGCTATTCCGCCGGGCGCTTTGCGCGCGATGCGACCGCCAAGATCGAGGAAATCGCCGCGCGCGGCAAGCTGCCGATCCTCGTAGGCGGGACCATGCTGTATTTCCACGCTTTGCTTAAGGGGCTTGCGCCTCTGCCCGAGGCCGATCCCGAATTGCGGCGGGCGATCGACGCCGAAGCCGAGCGTTTGGGCTGGCCGGCGCTGCACGCCAAGCTGGCCAAAGTCGACCCGCAGGCGGCCTTGCGCATTCATCCCAACGATCCGCAGCGCATCCAGCGCGCGCTCGAGGTTTACCAACTCACTGGCCGGCCGCTGAGCGCCTTCTGGCAGGTTGAGCCCAGGCTTGAGTTGCCGTTTCGGCCGGTCAAGATCGTGATCTGCCCGCGCGACCGAGCGCTTCTTCACCGGCGCATCGCCGAGCGCTTTTCTGCCATGCTCGCCCAAGGCTTGGTCGAGGAGGTAAAGACCTTATACCGGCGCGGCGACCTCCACCCGGGGCTGCCGGCCATCCGCAGCGTCGGTTACCGCCAGGTGTGGGGGTATCTGGCGGGCGAATACGATTTTGCCGCCATGGTCGACAGGGCGCTTGCCGCCACCCGGCAGCTTGCCAAGCGCCAGCTCACCTGGCTTAGGCGCGAGCGCGAGGCGCTTTGGCTCGAGCCGGGGGAGGCGGCGCTTGGCGCTGTGGTCTCCCAACTGCGTAAGTTCTAATCCTAATTTAACGAGGATACAACTTGCGTCGCAGGCTTTAGTTCTCAGGCGGCCAATGGCTGTCAGCCGGAACATTAGGGCGGGTTTACAAGCGCCCTGGGCAGGACGGCGGTCCCACCCATCCGCCGACACATGCGCCTCGGCGGAAAACGGCTGCAGATTCCGTGATCACTTTTGCCTTTCGGCTGCCGAAGAGGCTTATGCACCGTAGAACTGGAGGCCCGGTTACACAGCGACTTGAACGTTTTTAAACCGAACGCAATTTCTCCCGCAACTTGTGTCGCGGGTTTCCTTGCGGAGAATCTATGAGTCCCAACGTAAGATCAAAACAGCGGGTAACCGATTACGGCGAGGTGTTTACGCCTAAGCCCATCGTTAACGCCATGCTCGACCTGGTTAAAGAGGAAACCGAGCGGATTGATTCGCGCTTTTTGGAGCCGGCCTGCGGGACGGGGAACTTTCTCATTGAGATCTTGAACCGAAAGCTACGGGTGGTGGAATCGCGCTATGCCAAGAGCCAAGTGGAATACGAGCGCTACGCCATCCTTGCTGTGTCGTCCATCTATGGAATTGACATTCTGGAAGACAACGCCGAGGAGTGCCGAAGGCGGTTATTTGCCGTGTTTGACGAAGCCTACACACGGCTTTTCAAAAAAAAGACAAAAGCGCAGTGCCGGGAAACGGTTCGCTACATCCTCAAGAAAAACATCGTCCACGGCGATGCGCTGACGTTGAAAACGATGGGGGAAAATTCCCAGCCGATCGTCTTTCCCGAATGGTCGCTGGTGAGCGGCAGTCTGCTCAAGCGGCGGGATTTTGCTTTTCACGAACTGTTTCTCTCTCCTGGGGAAAGAGTACCCTCACTGTTTGAAAGTGAAGAACCCGCTGTCTCCGATCTGGGAGAAAACGTGTTTATTCCCGAGCCGGTAAAAGAATATCCGCCGGTGCATTTCTTGGAGGTAGCCCATGCCTACGATGAGTAGCTACAACCCGGACGTGCTTTCATGCCTGGCTAACCTTTCGAGCGACGAGGTCTTCACTCCGCCGCAACTGGCCAACCAGATGCTGGACCTGCTGCCGGCCGAGCTATGGAGCAACCCGGAAGCTCGTTTTCTCGATCCGGCCTGCAAGACCGGCGTCTTCTTGCGCGAGATTGCCAAACGGCTCGATAGGGGATTGGAAACAAAAATCCCCGACCGGCAAGAGCGCATCAACCACATCATGAAGAACCAACTTTTTGGCATCGCCATCACCGAGCTAACGGCCCTGATCGCACGGCGCACCCTCTACTGCTCCAAAACCGCCAACGGCAAGTATTCGGTCTGCACCGCCTTCGACACACCCGACGGCAACATCCGCTATCGGCGCATCGAACACACCTGGAAAGACGGTCGCTGCATCTTCTGCGGCGCCAACAGGGAAAACTACGACCGCGGCGAAGAACTGGAAACCCACGCTTACGAGTTTATCCACACCGAAAACCCGGAGGAGGTGTTCAAGATGAAATTCGATGTCATCGTCGGCAATCCGCCGTATCAGCTGAGTGATGGGGGGTTCGGCAGAAGCGCAACGCCCATTTACAACAAGTTTGTTCATCAGGCGAAGAAACTCACCCCGCGCTACCTGACGATGATTATTCCTTCCCGTTGGTTTGCAGGTGGAAAGGGTCTGGATGCCTTCAGAGCCGAAATGCTTAACGATGATCGAATCCGCAAACTGGTGGATTTCGAGGATGCATCGGAAGTCTTTCCAGGTGTCGATATTGCCGGCGGTGTTTGTTATTTCCTCTGGGAGCGTGACTCCCGCGGACCTTGTGAAGTGACCAATGTGCATAAGGGTGAAAAGGTCGTTTCGGTCCGAAGCCTCAATGAATTTCCCACTTTCATCCGCCATAGTCAGGCTGTATCCATTGTACGCAAGGTGCTCGCCAAGAAAGAAAAGAGCATGAGCGAACAGGTATCCAGTAGGAAGCCATTTGGATTGCCCACAAATGCTCGTCCCCAAAAATCCGGTGATCTCATCTTGCGCTGGCAAAATGGCGAAGGGCCTTACCCGCGAGAAGAGATTAAAGTGGGCGTGGAGATGATTGATAAGTGGAAGGTGATTACTTCTAAAGTTTCATATGACCATGCTGGTCAACCAGACAAAGAAGGAAAGCGGAGAGTTTTATCCATAGTAGATATATTACCACCAAAAACGATTTGCACTGAAACTTACATCATTGTGGGAGTCTTCGACAGTAGAGAAAAGGCTGAAAGGCTTATCGCTTATTTGAGAACTCGTTTTGTTCGTTTTTTGATCTCTTTAATGTCATTCTCACAAGATATAACAAAGGAAAGATTTTATTTTGTGATTTTGTGCCTATTCTTGACATGGACACCGAATGGACTGACGAAAAGCTCTACGAGCGATATGGGCTTACGGAAGAAGAAATCGCCTTTATCGAGTCAAAAATCCGACCTATGGAGCCTGCCGATGAGTAGCGACCTTGCCACAACCCTCTATGAACAGCTCAAAACCCAGATTGGCGAACTGCTCCGCCGGGGCAGGGAACAGGCTGGGCGGGCGGTCAATGCCATACTGGTGCAGACCTACTGGCAGATCGGCCGCTATATTGTTGAATACGAACAAAAAGGCAATGTGAAAGCCGAATACGGCAGTGAACTGTTGGATCGGCTGTCCAGAGACCTCACGGCGGAATTCGGCAAGGGGTTCAGCCGCTCCAATCTGGTTTATATGCGCAAGTTTTATCTCGCTTTCCCAAAAAGTGAGACACTGTCTCACCAATTGAGCTGGAGCCATTACTTTGAAATCCTGAAAGCCGATAATGAGCTCGAAATCAGCTTCTATGCCAGACAGTGCGAAAAAGAAAAATGGAGCGTGCGTGAGCTAAAGCGGCAGATGAAAAGCATGCTCTTTCATCGTCTGGCATTGAGCAAGGATAAAACCGGCGTGCTGGAGATTGCACAAAAGGGCAGCGAGGTGGAAAAAGCCGAGGATTTAATCAAAGACCCGTATGTATTTGAGTTTCTTGGCATTCAGCCAAAACAGCAATACCTGGAAGGCGAACTGGAGCAAAGGCTTATTCAAAACCTGGAGCTATTCCTGCTGGAGCTGGGCAAGGGGTTTGCCTTTGTGGGCAGGCAATACAAGATTACTCTAGCTAACCGGCATTTTTATGTGGATTTAGTGTTTTACCACCGCATACTCAAGTGCTTTGTGCTGATTGACCTCAAGCGTGGCGAGATTGATCACAACGACATCGGGCAGATGAACATGTATCTGAACTATTTTGCCAGAGAAGAAAATTCCGAAGGCGATAACCCGCCCATCGGCATCGTGCTGGGCGCGTACAAAGATCATATCCTCGTGGAATATGCGACCCAGAACATAACCAATCAACTCTTTGTGAGTAAGTATCAGCTCTATTTGCCGGATAAAAAGCAATTACAAGAAGAGCTGGAGAGGCTTTTGTCCGATGGCTAATAAAGAATTCTTCCCTCCCCGCCCCAAGGTCGAGCCGAAAATCTACGCCTACGAGGACACGAACCCGCAGTACGCGGGCCTGCTCAAGATCGGGTACACCACGCAAAGCGTGCAGGAACGGGTCAAGCAGCAATATCCAACGCTCAGGCCGGGAGAACGCCCCTACCGCATCGTGCTGGAAGAGCCGGCCATTCGCAATGACGGCACGGGCTTCACCGACCATGACGTGCACCGTATGTTGCGCATCAACGGCGTCCAGCACGCCGGCGGCGAGTGGTTCCGCTGCACCGTGGAACAGGTCAGGGCAGCCATCCACGCCGTGCGCGAGGGGCAGCTCTTTGAGGAACAGCGCTCGCTCAACTTCAAAATGCGGCCGGAGCAGGAAGCGGCGGTGGCAAAGACCATGGCCTACTTCCAGAATTATCGCCGCGAAAACGGCAAGCCGCCGCATTTCCTGTGGAACTGCAAGATGCGCTTTGGCAAGACCTTTGCCGCCTACCAACTGGCCAAACGCATGGGCTGGAAGAGAATCCTGGTGCTCACCTTCAAGCCGGCGGTGCAGAGCGCCTGGGAAGAAGATTTGCGCTGTCATGTGGATTTTCAGGGCTGGCAATTCATCAAACCCGGCGGATTGACCTATGAACAGGCGGACAAGAAGAAGCCCATCGTCTGCTTTGGCTCCTTTCAGGACTATCTGGGCCGCAATCCGAGCACCGGCGGCATCAAAACCAAAAACGAATGGGTCCACGCTACCCACTGGGACTGTGTGATCTTCGATGAATACCACTTCGGCGCCTGGCGCGACAAGGCCAAAGACCTCTTCGAGGGCGAGGATGAAGCGGAACGTAAAGCGGCGGAAGGGGAAGCTCTGGACTACTTCGATGAGGAGATTCTCCCTATCACTTCAGACCACTATCTCTACCTTTCCGGTACTCCGTTTCGCGCCATCGCCACCGGCGAGTTCATCGAAGAGCAGATTTACAACTGGACTTATTCCGATGAGCAGAAAGCCAAAAAGGAATGGCAAGGGCCAGATAACCCCTATGCCGCCCTGCCGCGCATGGTGCTGATGACCTATCAATTGCCCGATGCCATCCGCGAAGTGGCGATGAAGGGCGAGTTCAACGAATTTGATTTGAACGAGTTCTTTTCGGCGGAGGGGGTAGGTGATCAGGCCCATTTCAAGTATGAGGAAGAAGTCCAGAAGTGGCTGGACTTGATTCGCGGTGCTCATCTCCCGACAAGTCTCGACAACCTGAGACTTGGGGCGCAGAAGCCACCCCTGCCCTATTCTGATGTCCGGCTACTGAGCGTGCTCTCCCATACCCTGTGGTTCCTGCCCAGCGTGGCCGCCTGCTACGCCATGCGGAATCTCTTAGCCAAGAGGCAAAACCAATTTTACCATGATTACAAAGTCATCGTGGCCGCCGGCGCCGCCGCAGGCATTGGGGTCAACGCTTTACGGCCGGTGCTGGAAGCGATGGGGGATCCCCTCAAAACAAAAACCATCACCCTGACCTGCGGCAAGCTGACCACCGGCGTGACCGTGCGGCCCTGGACGGGCATCTTCATGCTGCGCAACTGCTCCAGCCCGGAGACCTACTTTCAGGCGGCTTTTCGCGTGCAAAGCCCGTGGACCATTAAGAATCCTGATGGCCTCTCACCGAACGAGGAGTTGATCCTCAAAGAGGAGTGCTACGTCTTCGATTTTGCGCCGGATCGCGCTCTGCGCCAGATTGCCGACTACAGTTGCCGCCTCAACGTCAACGAGGATGACCCGGAAAAGAAGGTGGCGGAATTCATCGACTTCCTGCCGGTGCTGGCCTATGACGGCAGTTCGATGAGGCAGATAGATGCGGCTGGAGTACTGGAGATGGCCATGAGCGGCACCACGGCTACCCTGCTGGCGCGCCGCTGGGAGAGCGCCCTGCTGGTGAACGTGGACAATGACACGTTGCGGCGGCTCATGAACAACGAACAAGCGATGCAGACGCTGATGAGCATCGAAGGCTTTCGGAACTTGAATCAGGAGATCGAAACGATCATCAACAAATCCGAGGCCGTCAAGAAGGTGAAGCGAGAGGCTAACGACCGAAACCTTTCTGCCGAGGAAAAACGAAAGCTCACTGAAGAAGAGAAGGAATACAAAAGCCTGCGGAAACAGATTCAGGAAAAACTCATCAAGTTTGCAACCCGGATTCCTATCTTCTTGTACCTGACAGATTATCGAGAAAGGACGCTCCGCGATGTCATCACGCAACTGGAGCCGGGCTTGTTCAAGCGCGTCACCGGCCTGACGAAATCGGACTTTGAGCTGCTGGTGAGCCTTGGCGTGTTCAACAGCGCGCTGATGAACGACGCGGTGTATAAGTTCAAACGGTACGAAGACCCCAGCCTCGTTTACACCG
Organism: Methylothermus subterraneus; assembly: GCF_054656915.1. Lineage (NCBI taxonomy): Bacteria > Pseudomonadati > Pseudomonadota > Gammaproteobacteria > Methylococcales > Methylothermaceae > Methylothermus > Methylothermus subterraneus. The sequence goes on along the minus strand of NZ_BAAHXK010000010.1, from coordinate 15,960 downwards.
GCATCAACCGGCACCCAGGGGAAGATGTGGGTCTTTATGATACGGTGTTACGCCGCGGGGACTACGAAGCTATTATCGCAGGTAAATGAGGAATAGCTTTGAGAGAGATGAGCGCGGCGAGGTCAGCGAGGCGAACCGTAATCAGACTTTGGTGGTATTGGCCCCGGATGCTGTAACGCCCGCGCAAGCGAATGGGGAGAGCCGGGGGAGGCGGCGCTTGGCGCTGTGGTCTCCTATCTTTCTTAAAAGCGCAGGCTGACCGCCAAGGAGACGTCCCGCCCGCGGCGGAAGGCGCGGACCTTTTCATCGCCTTGGGTAAAGCGCACCTTGCCGTCGATCAGGTTCTGCAGGCGCAGCTGGATCGACCAGTGGTCGTCTAGCTTTTGCTGGACCACGAAGTCGAGTTGGTGGAAAGGCTCCTCGTAGATGTCCGGCTGGCCTAGGGAGCCGACCTGGGAGATGCGCTGGCTGAAAGTGTTGTACAGCAAAGTGGCCTGCGTGCCTAAGTCTTCGTTGTCGTAGCCGAGCTGCACGTTGACGATGTGCTTGGAGTGGCCTTGTAAGGGGCGCTCGGCGTTGGTCAGGGTCTGCAGGTTCTCAGGCAGCAGCGTGATCTTGGACTTGGACCAGGTGTAGTTGCCGGCAAGATAAAACCCGGCCAGCCTCGGGTGGAGGAATTCCAGTTCCTTGCGAAAGTCGAGCTCGACTCCATACACTTTGGCGCCGGCGGCGTTTTGCAGTTGCAAGAGCCCGGCCGGGCCGGGGAGCAGGACCTTTTCGATCGGGTTAGTCAAATCTTTCCAGAAAAACCCCAAAGACAAGTTTTCTTGCGCAGAGAAGTAATACTCCCAGCGCGCGTCGTAGTTGTGGAACTCGGCTTGCTGAAGCTTGGGATTGCCTACCGTCTCGCGGTCGGTTTCCGGGTCGGTGAACGGGGCCGGAGACAGTTCGCGAAAATCTGGGCGCGATAAGGTCTTGCTCCAAGACAGGCGCAGCTGCTGGGCGTCTGAGAGCAAAAACGTCAAGCTCACCCCCGGCAGGGCGTCGCGGCTGTCTAAAGTCGAGACGATGGGTTGGTTGGTGGGGTCGAACAGGGCAAAGGTGGTGACGGTTTGCTGGTTCTCCTCGATCCGAACCCCGCCGGACAGGCGCACGGCGTGGAAAAACGTGTTGTCCAGCTCGGTGTAATAGGCCTTTAAGCTTTGGGTGGCGGTGTAGTTGTCGGTGGCGCGCGTGACCTCCTGCAACACAAACCCGTCGGGGCCGATGTTTTCCGGGCTTAAGATGGCTTCCAAGGAGGGGTTGAGGAGAATGTTGCGGTCGGTCGAGCGCGGTCCGGATTGGGCAAAGCGGAAGCGGCGAATGGCGGAGTTGCGCTCGCGCTCGGTTTGCCAGTAACCGGCCGCCACCGACCCGCTCAGGCGGTCGCCGAGGAAGGCGTAAGGCAGCTTGAGGTCCAGGCGGAAGCTGTCGTCTTGATCTTCCAGATTGGCAAAGCTGATCTGATCGTTGTCGGACTTGCGGGAGAATTCGAACACGGTCTCTTCCAATCCGGGAACGGCGTCGAAGCGGTATTCGCGTTTTTTGGGCTCGGCGCGGCTGGCGCTGGCCTGGGAGTACAAAAAGCGTAGGTTCAAGTCGCCTAAGTATTTGAAGGTGTGTTCGGTGCCGACCTGCCAGTCAAACAGCTCGTTTTCCACCCACCACAGGCGCACCCGGCGGAGGTCGGCGCCTTCGGTGTTGGAAAACCCTTGGAGGAACCGGACCTCGTCGGTGGAATCGCGCACCAGCATCACCCGGCCGAACAGCTTGTGGTTTTGCAAATATTCGGCCTCCAGGTTCAAGTAAGCGTTGGTCTTGGCCTCGCGCTGGGTGCGCAGCACCTTGAAGTCGTCGATCCGCTCCAGTTGGCCTGCACGGTTGGCGCTGAAGTCGCGCCGCACCTCGCGGAAGTTGTTCCAGCTTTGGTCCCAGCGCCCCAAGGCGAAAAAGCCCAAACGGAGGTCACCGAACTGGTAGCGGTCGCCTAAAGCTGCGCTGAGGCGCCCGTTCGGCGGCAGATCGCGAAAGCGGGTGTCCCACACGTCGGACAACTGCTCGCCGAAGTGCTCGATTTGCTCCGGGGTAAACCCTTCTGGGGCGATGGGCGTCTTGGGACGCAGGATCCGCCCGCCGGAGAGGGCGCGGGCGAGGGATTTTGGCAAATCGCGGCGGCCGTCGTCCACCCCGATCCAGTCGAAGTCGCCGCCCGCATAGCGTAGGCCCTTGGCGAAGGTGGCCTCGGTGTTGAAACCGAGCTGACCGCTTAGGTCGAAGAGAAACGCGTCCGGGACCCGGCGGGTACGAAGGTCCACCGTGCCGCCGGAGAATTCCCCCGGCAAACTCGCCGTATAGCCTTTTTGGATTTCGATGGTGTCGAGCATGGCCGCCGGAAAAAGATCTAAGGGGATGACCCGGCGGGTGGGGTTGGGGGTGGGGACGGCGATGGCGTTGAGCAGGGTATTGGAATAGCGTTCCCCTAAGCCGCGGATATACGCGTAGCTGCCGCCCACGATGGTGACCCCGCTGGCGCGCTTGAGCGCGGCGGCCACGTCCGAGTCGCCGGCGCGGCTGATCTGCTCGGCGCCTAACACGTCGGTGATCTCGGCGGACGTTTTCTCCTCGCTGATCACCGAGGCCACGCTGCCGGCAAGGTGCGGCTCGATCACCACGAAAGGCGGCATCTCCACCCCTTTGGGAGTGAGTTGCAGGGTAAGGGTCTGGGTTTGCTCGGGAAGGACGGTGACCCCTTCCTCGACCTTCGGGTTGTATCCGGGAGCGGCGACCGAAAGGCTGTAGGTGCCAGCGGGGGCTTGGATGCGGAAACGTCCTTGGGCGTCGGCGACGACTGGATGTTTGAAACCGCTCAAAAACAGCTCTGCCCCGGCGATGGGTTGGCCTGCTTTGGTTGTGACTTGTCCTTCCAAAAGGCCCGGGGGGCCGGCTTTGGGTGCGGAAGGAGCGTTGGCGCCGGCCGAGCTTTCTACGCTCACTTTAGGCGAGCGGCCGTCGCGGTAGGCGGCGATGCGGATCTGTACGTCTTCGGAAGCTTGGAATAGGCGCTCTAGGATCGCCAGGATCTCGTCTCCGTGGCGCAACTCCAGGCTGTGGCTGCCGGGGGGAAGGGCAAGCTCCAGGGCGCCGTGCTCATCGGTGTGACCAAGCGGTTGCCCGTCGCTCAGAACTTGGACTTGGGGCAAAGGCGCCTCGTCGAGGAACACGTAAAGCTGAAGATGTGCGTCTTCGCCCCAGGCGAGCGCCGGCAAACACAAAAGCAGGATAAAAAGCAGCTTGTCCATGCGCGTTGGTTATGGTTTTTTTAAGCGCAGCGCCAGGGCTGGTCCTCGCATTCCTGAAGCAGGCGGCGAAGTTCTGCCGCCTGGCGGAAGATCTGCGGATCGGAAATGGCCTCAAGGTAAGTTGCGGCTTGTTTGGGGTGGCCGGCGCGGTAGGCGGCGTACGCCAAGGCATAGCGCACGGCGTCCTCTTGGAGCAGGCCGGCGCGGGCCAGCGCCAGCTGCATCGCTAGCACCTCGTCGTAGTGCTTGAGGGCCAAGAGCAAGGCGACGCGTTGGCGCCGCTGCGCCTTGACGTCCGGTACTTGGGCGTTGAGGTAAAGCGCGCGGTAAAAGTCGCCGGCGCGCCGGTAGAGTTCGGCCGCATCGGCGTACAGGCTCGGATCGAATTGAGCCGCCTGTTCTAGGATCCAAGCCGCGGCCGAAGGTTTTCCTTGAGCGAGGTAGGTGTGGGCGAGCAGCTTGGCCAGGGTGACATCGCGCCGATAGCGCAGCCTTCCTTGCTCCAGAACGTGCGCAGCCAGCTCCAACGCGCCGCCCAGGCGCAGCGCGTTGCCTAAAGCGGCGTAGTCCTGGACGCTGCCTTCGTGATCCTGAAGGTAGCGCAGGCCGAGCTGGGCAGCCGGGTAATAGAGCTGTTTTTCCAGCAGATAAAACACCTGGCGGCGCAAGAAGCTAGGCTCGTTGGGGAATTTCTGGCGCGCCTGAGCCAGGGTGGCGAAGGCGGCTTCTTCTTGCTGCAGGTGCCATAGGCACTGCGCCTTGATCTCGTACAGGGCCGGATACTGGTCGAGGATTTCGCCGGCGTGCTCTATCGCTGCCAGAGTGCGATCGTAGCGTCCGAGGCGAAAATAGCCCTGCGCCAGATACACGTAGATCAGCGGTTCGGGAGCGCCCGAGCGGGCGGCCTGCTCTAGGTGCTCGACCGCTTGAGGGTATTGGGAAAGCTTCAAGTACGCGAGCCCCACCAAGGTGTGGTAGCGGCGGCGCAGCTGGATCGCTTGCTCTTTGTCGCCCTTCGGCGGAGTGTGGGCGAGCAGCACTCCCAAGGCCTGCGTGGCCTGCCCGCTCTGGATCATCTGCGCGGCGAGGTCCAGCTGGGCGGAAAGATCCAAAGACTTGGCGCCCACCCCCGAGACCGCAGCAAGGAGCACGAGCCCAAAAACCGCCTGCGCGCGCATAGGCTTTCAACCCAACTGGAACACGATTTTTTGTTGCACCCAGGCGGCGACCGGCTTGCCTTTGGCCCGCGCTGGGCTAAAGCGCCAGCGGCGGATGCCTTCCAAGGCACTTTGCTCGAACACGCCGGGCGGGGAGGATTCGAGCACCTGCGCTTCGATTACCCTGCCTTGTTCGTCCACCTGCACCGCCAGCAGGACGTAACCTTGCAGGTTGGCCTTCTTGGCCTGCGGAGGGTAAGTAAAGCTAAAGGTGGCGACGGGCTGGGGCGGCGTGTCTATCGCTTCTTCGTCATTGGCGGTCTCGCCCAACAGGTGTTGATCCGTCCCCAGCTCAAAGGCCGCCTCGGGCAGACCGAGGTCGATACCAGACAGGGCCGCGCCCAGGTCGGGGGCGGGAATGGGCTGCAGGCGCTTGGTTGGCGGCGGTCGGCGCGGTTTGGGTTTGGGTTTGGCCTGGGCTTTGGGGGGAGGAGGGGCCAGTTCCAGCAGGGTCGGGCGGGTGAGGTCCGCGCGCTCGGGGAACTTGGCGGCAAGGTTGAGCTTGACTACCAGCGCCAACACGCTCAAGGTGCCTAAGGTCCCGCTCAGCAATCCGGCCAGCCACAGGGGCCAGTCGCGCTCGCGCTGGGGAGTCAACGCCGCCATCCTCAGCCGGCCTCCGATTGGGTGGCAACGCCCACGTTTTTTGCCCCCGCCAGGCGCGCCTGATCCACCACTTCGACCAAACGGCCGGCCGGCACTCTCACGTCGGTGACCACCAAAACGTCGCTGGCGCCTTCGCGCAGCAAGGCGCGCACCTTGCTCTGCACCATCCACACCCGCAGCGGCTGGTTGTCCAAATAAATGTTGCCTTGCGCGTCGAGGTAGATGCGCACCGCCTTGCTGGGTGCCAACGAGGCGCTGGCAGCGCTTGGGCGCTGGATGTCGAGGTTCATGTCTTTGACGAAAGTGGTAGTGACGACGAAAAAGATCAGCAAGATAAACACCACGTCGATCAGCGGCGAGATATCGATGCGGCTTTCTTCTTCAGGTAAACGAGTCCATCTACGCATGGCGTTGCCAGGTTTGGTGCAAAAGGTCTTGAAGTCTGAGCAAATCGCTTTCCAAGCGGCGCTGGCGCCGTTCGAGCACCGCAAGGAAAAAATAGCCGGGGATCGCCACCGCCAATCCCAGTTGGGTGGTGAATAAGGCCTTGGCGATGCCGCCGGCGATTCCTCCCGACTGACGGAACAAAGCCATCTCCGCCAGCGAGTCGAAGGTCTCGATCATGCCCGCCACCGTCCCTAACAGCCCAAGCAACGGCGCGATCAGCACCAGCGCCTTGGCCAAGGCCCGAAAGCGGTAAAGGCGCCTCACAGCGCGCTGAAAAACTAAGTCGATCTGGCCGGGACGGTCCATTTGCCCGGGTGAGGAGGCCAGTTGGCGGCAGAGTTCGGGGAAAACGCCGCGCCCTGGGATCGGCCGGCCTTGCAGGATCGCTTGGCCCAATTGCTCGACCTTGACCGAGGTTCCGCGGCGCAGCAACCACAGCCTGTAGCCGATGCTAAACCAAAGCCCAAACAACACCCCGCACAGGATCGGCATCACCTGCCCGCCTGCGGCCAGATAGGCCGCGAATTCGGCCAGATTGAGATCGTTAAAATCCGTCATGCGGTCGCGGGTTTAGCATAAAGGACTTGGGGCGCTTGGGGTTGCGCCTGTCCGACTTCGCGCACGGTCAGCGCGCAAAGCTCCAAATCGGCCTTTAAACTACCCGCCCAAGCGTTGAGCAGGTTGCCGAGCAATAACAGCGGAATGGCCACCACCAGCCCGACCTCGGTGGTGATCAAGGCCACCGCGATGCCGTGGGCCAAAAGTTTGGGGTCGCCGGTGCCAAAGCGGGTGATGACGTCGAAGGTTTCGATCATCCCGGTCACCGTCCCGAGCAGCCCGAGCAAGGGCGCCACCGCCGTGACCACCAGGATCAGGCTGGCGAAACGGTCGAGACGCAAGCTTTGCTGCAGCAGCGCGTCGGCGACCGCGATTTCCCACTCCTCTTGCGGCAGTTCCAAATGCGATAAGCTGGCCTTGAGCACCTCAGAATAAGCGCCTTTGGCGCGCTCGAGCCGATCTTGCGCGGCTTGCCGGGCGCCGGCGGCGACCGCATCGGCGATGCGCCGCGCCAAGCGTTGGCCGCCCCATCCGGCGGCAAGCAAGATCGCCGCCCGCAAAAGCGCCAAAGCCAGCCCTAAAACGCCAAGGCCGGCGATGACCCAGGCGATGGGGCCGCCGTCGTCCAGCTCCTGGCGCCAGGTCTTGCGCTGTTCGAGCTCCACCGGGTGTTTGAGGCTTTCGAACAGAAACACCGGCAGCGTCGGCGGCTGTTGGCCTGCGGCTAGGGCCTTGGCGGCTTCGCTTGCTTGCGGATTGGGGAGCAGCTTGAGCCGCCCTTCCCCCGCCGGCAGCAGGATGCCGGCGCCTTGGTCGCTGATCCCGTAAGCGGCGACGTGGCCGAGGAAAAGGATTTCCCCCGAGGCTTCCCGGCCGTCCGCCAGGAAGAAAGCGCCCGGCTGGCGGTGAGGCGTGCTGCCGCGCTGTAAGGTTTCCAAGGCCAGCGGCCAAAGTTGCGCTATCTTCTGCGCGTCACTAGGCGTGCCGTAGTCCTCCAGGGTGGCTTTGGCCTGGGTGAGGGTCGTTTCCAGCAGCGCGGCGTTTTCCTGCGCCGCTTCACGGCGTTTTTCCGCCTCGGCGATGGCCTCTTCTTGGCGTTTGGCCTGCTGGGAAAGGTCTAGGACTTGGCGCTGCAACGCGGCGATCTTGGCGGTTAGCTGCGCCTCTTGCGCGGCGGCATTGCGCCGGAAATCTTCGAGGAGCTTCTCCAGTTGGCGCCTTTGGCTGTCTAGGAACGCGTATTCGCGCTGGTAGGCGGCGGCCAAAGACTCGATCTCGCTTGCCGTCGGCTTGGGATCGCCCTCTGGGGCCGGCGCGGTGGAGCCGCCGAAGGCAAGACCGCTTACTGCGAGCAAGAGCAAAAGAGCTATTGGATTCATCGGCGATAGTCGGGGTTGGGAAGTTCGAAATACCCTTGGCGGATCTGCTTGCGCAGGGATTCCATGAGGGCGGCGATGCGCTGACGGTCATCTTTGGACGCCACCGTGACGTACTCCCAGTCGTTTCCTTGGCGCCGCGCCAGGCCGTAGCGGCCATCCGGGGTTTGGAAAAACAGCAGAACCATGCCGAGCTTGGCGACTTCCACCAAGGCCGGGTTCCCTTCTACAGGGAGGATCTGCCGGTACAGACCGTTTTCCCGGGTCAGGCGCAGCTCGTCTTCGATCAGGGCCCACAGTTCGCTCGCCAGCTTTTTGGGCGAGGCCGCGTTGTCGAGCTTGGCCTCGAGCTCGCGCAGCGCTTCAAGGCGCTCGCTGCGTTTAAAGGGCAAGCCGGTCTCGACGTAACGGCGCAGGGCGGCGATGGCTTGGCGTAGGGTTTGGGTCAGTTCGGCGTCGGTGTTTGCGGCCGTAGGTGCCGTTTGGCTTACAGCTTCCCATTCGCTCTTGAGCTTTTGCAGGGCGAGTTCCTGGCGGCGTTTTTCCGCCTCCAACTGCGCGATTTGGGCGCCTAGGGCGTCCAATTTTTGGTGTTGGTCGGCTTTGGCTTGATCGAGCTCTTGCTGCAGCCGGTCGACTTCGGCGCGCAGCTCGGCGAGTTTGCGCGCCATCGGCGCAAGATTTGGCGCCTCCGCCTGAACCGGCAGAGGGGCGATCAGGCTCGCCAGCCAAAGCCCAAAAAAGCGGCGCAGTCCCTTGCGCCTTAGCCGTTTCCAAGCCGAAGGAGGAGTTACAGGCCGAAGGTCCATCCTTGCGCCCAGTTGTGCTGGCCGAACGCCCCGATGTAGGGGGTAGGCGTAAACCACGGGTCCGGAACCTGGCCGGCCCCGGTCAATACCGGCGAGCCAGGAAGCGGCATGAAGCCGTCGAGCTGCGGGTCGCCTACGACGTTGCCCGGCTGGCTTTGGAACCAATCGGCTACCGAGAAGGTCGCCCCCGCGCCGTCTTTGAACTGGCAGTTGAAGGCGTAGCTGTGGTCTAGGGTCAACTGGCCGGTGAGCGCGCCTGGGGCGCCGGCGTTGGCGAAGGTGGCCGCGTCGGAGATGCGCAGGCAAGTGGGGATGTCTTTGAAGATCGAGTTGTGGATATTGGCCCCGGTGCCGCGCCGCAGTTCTGCGCCTTGGCTGCCGCTCCGTCCCGGGGAGAGGCAGGTCAGGTTGGCGATGCGCGGTTTGGAGCGCGGCTGGCTGTCGAAGTTGTCCTCGTTGTTGTCGGCCTCGACGCAGCGGTCGCTGTTGGGACCTTCGATCACCAGCACGTGTTGGGCGGCGCCGGTCCAGCCCTGGCCCCAGTCCAAACCGTCGTCTTCGCCTTCTTGCATGATCACGTGGCGCACGCGCACGGTGCCGCCGAACATCTCGATGCCGTCGTCGGCGCCGCGATAGACCTGGACATAGTCGATGGTGGTGCCGTCGCCTACGCCGAGCAAAGTCAGGCCGTTGAGTTCTTGGTCGGGGCGGACGACGATGCCGGCAAAGCGGATCTGCACGTACTTGAGCACGCCGCTGTCGTCGTGGGGGTTGTTGCCGCCGTAAGGGGTGAGCATCGCTTCATCAAACTGCTGACACAGCGGCACCCCGGCGTTGCAGCCGTTGACCGGCGCATTGCCCGCCAGCACCAATCCCCCCCACTCGCCCGGGGTCTTTTCCGAGGGACCGGTAAAGACAATCGGCTGGCTGGGAGAGCCTACAGCCTTGATTTTCGAACCGCGGCGGACGTAGAAAAAGTCGGCCCCTTGTTGGCCCAGGATTTTGGTGCCCGGCTCGATGGTCACGGTGACCGGGTCGGTGTTGTCGCCGCCGAAGAACACCCCGCCCGAAAGCACCCAGGTCGTGTCGTTGGTCAAGGTGAGGCTCTGTTTGATTTCCCCTTGCAGCAGACAAGCGTTGCCGCCTAAAGGTCGAGAAAATCCGGGACAGCCGGAGAAAGTGGCCGGATGCAGGTTAGTCACCCGGAAGCGCAAAGGGTTGGTGCCGGGGATGAGGGCCAGGTTGGCGGCGAACTCTTGCCCGCCCACGTTCACCGTGGGGATAAACGCCTCCTGGGTGGTGGCGTCGAAATACGCGCGCACCCCTTGCGAAGTGGGGACCTGGCTGGCGCCGGTGAGCACCAGCTCGATGGCGGGGGAGGTTTGAACTAAGGCCAAAGTGACGTTGTAAGTGGCGATCCGGCCCTCGGCGTCGACCAGGTCCACCGCGTGGATCGTCACGGTGTTGGTGGCCGGGTCGAAATCGGCGGTCGCGGCAAACGCATCGGCCCACGCCAGGCCGCCCAGCAAGGCCAGCCAGGTCTTGGATGTGATCTTCATCGTCGCGCTCCCTTGAGCAAGTTATACTGACGAGAAAAAGCTTAGGGTCGGTTTGTTAACGTAGTATTGCGCTTGGATGACAATTCGATGACTGTCAGGCTTTTGGTGGACGCCGCCTTGCTGGCCCAGTAAAATTGTTCTCATTGGCCCGCGCGGGCGGGTATCCAATTCATCAACCGTTGGGGAGAGTTTTCTATGCCAATCCGAATCGCAATCAACGGCTACGGCCGGATCGGCCGCAACGTCTTAAGAGCGTTGTTCGAATCCGGGCGCACCGACGAGTTTGCCATCGTCGCCATCAACGACCTGGGGGACGCCAAGACCAACGCCCACCTGACCCGCTACGATACGGTGCACGGGCGGTTTCCCGGCGAGGTGGCGGTGGACGGAGAGTTTCTGGTGGTCAACGGCCACAGGATTCAGGTGCTGGCGCAGCGCGACCCGACCAAGCTGCCTTGGAAGGAGCTGGGAGTGGACCTGGTGATGGAATGCACGGGCCTGTTCACTTCCAAAGACAAGGCCTCGGCGCACTTGCAGGCGGGGGCGAAGAAGGTGCTGATCTCGGCGCCGGGCGGTGAGGACGTTGACGCCACCGTCGTCTATGGCGTCAACCACCAGACCTTGCGCGCGCATCATCGGGTGGTCTCCAACGCTTCCTGCACCACCAACTGCTTGGCGCCTTTGGTCAAGCCCTTGCACGAGACCATAGGCATCGAGCGGGGATTGATGACTACCATCCACGCTTATACCAACGATCAGGTGCTGATCGACGTGTTCCACAAAGACCTTCGGCGCGCGCGCTCGGCGACCCAGAACATGATCCCCACCAAGACCGGCGCGGCGGCGGCGGTGGGGTTGGTGTTGCCGGAGCTCAAGGGCAAGCTGGACGGGTTTGCGGTCCGGGTGCCAACCGTCAACGTCTCGCTGGTGGATTTGACCTTTACCGCCCGCCGGCCCACCTCCAAGGCGGAAATCGACCAGATCCTCAAAGACGCCGCTTCCGGCCAGTTAAAAGGCATCTTGGCCTACAACGAGGAACCTTTGGTGTCGATGGACTTCAACCACAATCCCCATTCCTCGATCTATGAAGCCAGCCTCACCAAGGTGATCGACAGCACGCTGGTCAAGGTGCTGGCCTGGTACGACAACGAGTGGGGCTTCTCCAACCGCATGCTGGACACCGCCAAGGCGATGATGGAGGCAAACTAAACCATGGCGGACATCTATGTGCCAAGGCGGACTAAGATCGTGGCCACCTTGGGACCGGCCACCGATAGGCCCGGAGTTTTGGAGAAACTGATCGAGGCGGGGGTGGACGTGGTCCGCCTCAACTTCTCTCACGGCCAGGCCGAAGACCACCGCCGCCGCGCCAGGCAAGTGCGAGAGCTGTCGGAGGATCGCGGTCACTACGTGGGGATCCTGGCCGATCTGCAAGGACCTAAAATCCGTATCGCTCGCTTTCGCGAGGGCAAGGTGTTCCTTAAGGAGGGAGCGCGCTTTGCTTTGGACGCCGACTTGCCTCCCGAGGCCGGAGACGAAACCCAAGTCGGCGTCGAGTACCGCGATCTGCCGCGCGACGTGCGCCCTGGGGATTGCCTGCTGCTCGACGACGGCCGGATCGTGCTCAAGGTCGAGCGCATCACCGGGAGCCGGGTCGAATGTACGGTTGAGGTAGGCGGCGTGCTGTCCAACCAAAAAGGCATCAACAAACAGGGCGGAGGGCTGTCGGCGCCGGCTCTGACCGCGAAGGATAGGGAAGACATCCAGGTCGCGGTGGAGATCGAGGCCGATTACCTGGCGGTCTCCTTCCCGCGCTCGGCGGCCGACATCCATCTGGCCCGACAGCTGCTGCGCGAGGCCGGGGGGAAGGCGGGGATCGTGGCCAAGATCGAGCGGGCCGAGGCGGTTCAGCCGGGGGTCATGGAGGAGATCATCGCCGCCTCCGACGCCATCATGGTGGCGCGCGGGGATTTGGGGGTGGAGATCGGCGACGCCCGCCTGCCCCAGGTGCAGAAGGAGCTGATCGCCAAGGCGCGCGAGATGGACCGGGTAGTGATCACCGCCACCCAGATGATGGAGTCCATGATCGAAAACCCCATGCCGACCCGGGCCGAGGTGCTGGACGTGGCCAACGCGGTGTTCGACGGCACCGACGCGGTGATGCTCTCGGCCGAGACCGCCAGCGGCCGCTACCCGATCGAGGCGGTCAAAGCCATGCATCGGGTGTGCCTAGAGGCAGAAAAGCACCCTCAGACGCGTCGCTCCATGCACCGCATCGACCGCCAGTTCAAGCGCGTGGACGAGGCGATCGCGATGGCCACCATGTACGTGGCCAACCACTTCCCGGTGCGGGCGATCGCCGCGCTGACCGAAAGCGGCGCCACCCCCTTGTGGATGTCTCGGATCAGTTCGGGGATTCCCATCTATGCCCTGACCAAGCACCTTAAAACCTGCCGCAAAGTGACCCTGTACCGGGGGGTGTACCCGATCCTGTTCCGGTTCAATACCACCGAACACGTGGCTCAGAACAAGGCCGCATTAAGGGAGCTTCTGCGCTGCCGGGCGGTGACCGAGGAGGATAAGGTGATCATCACCAAGGGGGACTTGACCGGGGTCAGCGGGGGGACCAATACCTTGAAGATCGTGAAAGTAAAAGAGGCGTTGGCGCTGGAATCAGTTGCATGAGGAGGTAGCTATGCAAGGTTTAGGGGTTTCGCTCACCGAGTTTCTCATCCAAGAGCAGCGCAAGGTGGCCGGGGCGACTGGCGAACTGACGCTGCTCATCTCCGATATCGCGCGGGCGTGCAAGGCGATCGCGCGCGAGGTCCGCTACGGCGCGCTGGTAGGGAATCTGGGCCAGGCCGGGGAAGAAAACATCCAGGGCGAGGTCCAGGAGAAGCTGGACGTTTTGGCCAACACCATCCTGACCGAGACGCTGCGCCGCTCCGGGCACGTGGCGGCGATGGTCTCGGAAGAAAACGACGAGGTCATCACCGTCCCTAAGGCGAACCGGGGCAAGTACCTGGTGTGCTTTGACCCTTTGGATGGGTCTTCCAACATCAACATCAACATGTGCATAGGCACGATCTTCTCCATCCTGCGCTGCCCCGAAGGGGTCGAAGATCCTGCCGAGGAGCATTTTCTCCAACCTGGAACGCAGCAGGTGGCGGCTGGATTCTGCGTGTACGGTCCGGCGGTGACTTTGGTTTTGACGACCGGGAACGGCGCCTACGGGTTTACCCTAGATCAAGGCGTGGGAGATTTCTTCCTTACCCATCCGAAAATCAAGATCCCGGAGGAAGCCAAAGAATTTGCCATCAACATGTCCAACTGGCGCTTTTGGGAGCCGCCGGTGCGAAGCTACATCGAAGAATGCCTCAGAGGCAAGGAAGGGCCCTTGGGCAAGGACTTCAACATGCGCTGGATCGCCTCGTTCGTCGCCGAGGTCTATCGCATCCTGATGCGCGGCGGTTTCTGGACTTATCCGCTGGACGAAAAGCTCAAGGCCAAGGGGCTGGAGGGGCGCTTGCGGCTGCTGTACGAGGCCAACCCCATGGGTTTTATCGTGGAGCAGGCCGGCGGGGTGATCTCCACCGGCCGGGAACGGGTGCTCACCTTAAAACCCAAACACATCCACCAGCGGGTGCCGTTGTTTTTGGGCGCTAAAAACGACATCGAGCGCATTGAGGCCTATCACCGCGAATGGGACCAAAGCCAGGGGAGGTGAGAAGGGCCGGGTTCCAGATTAGAATGTATCGGTTAGCTTGTGCTTTAGGGGCTAGCCTGATTCCAACGAATAACCTTAGGGAGGAATGACATGCCTTCACGTCGAGAACTTGCAAATGCCATCCGCGCCTTGGCCATGGACGGAGTGCAAAAGGCCAAATCCGGTCACCCGGGAATGCCCATGGGGATGGCGGACATCGCCGAGGTGTTGTGGAACGATTACCTGCGCCACAACCCAAACAATCCCAAATGGCCCAACCGCGACCGCTTCGTGCTGTCCAACGGCCACGGTTCGATGCTGATTTATGCGCTGCTGCATCTGACCGGTTACGACCTTTCCATAGACGAGCTCAAGAACTTTCGCCAGCTTCATTCTAAAACGCCTGGTCATCCCGAGTACGGATACACGCCGGGGGTGGAGACCACCACCGGGCCCTTGGGCCAAGGGATCGCCAACGCGGTGGGCATGGCGTTGGCAGAAAAGGTCTTGGCTGCTCAGTTCAACCGCGACGGGCACACCCTCATCGACCACTACACCTACGTTTTCTTGGGCGACGGCTGCATGATGGAAGGCGTCTCCCACGAGGCTTGCGCTTTGGCCGGCACTTTGAAACTGGGTAAGTTGATCGCGTTCTGGGACGACAACGGTATCTCCATCGACGGGGAAGTGGAGGGCTGGTTCACCGAAGATACCGCCAAGCGCTTTGAAGCTTACGGCTGGCACGTGGTCCCCAAAGTCGACGGCCACGACCCGGAGGCCATCAAAGCGGCCATCGAGGAGGCGCGCCGCGTCACCGACAAGCCCAGCCTGATCTGCTGCAAGACCATCATCGGTTACGGCGCTCCCAACAAACAGGGCAAGGAAGAATGTCACGGCGCGCCTTTGGGAGAAGACGAAATCGCCTTGGCGCGCGAGGTTCTGGGTTGGAAATACCCGCCGTTTGAGATCCCGCCGGAGATCTACGCCGCTTGGGACGCGCGTGAAAAAGGCGCACGGTGGGAAAAAGAATGGCAGGACAAGCTTGCCGCTTACCGGGCCGAGTATCCGGAGCTCGCCGCCGAACTGGAGCGGCGCCTGAAAGGCGAGCTTCCGGCCAACTTCGACCAGGTGACGCAAGAGTTCATCCGCGCCGTCGATGCCAAGAAAGAAAAGGTCGCCACCCGCAAGGCTTCGCAAAATACCCTCGACGCCTACGCTCCCCATATTCCGGAGCTTTTGGGCGGCAGCGCGGATCTGACCGGATCCAACCTGACCAATTGGAAGGGATGCAAACCCCTCAATTATCCCGGCCGCAGCCACGAGGACGGCAATTACCTCCACTATGGGGTGCGCGAGTTCGGGATGGCCGCGATGATGAACGGCGTCTATCTGCACGGCGGTTTTAGGCCTTTCGGCGGAACCTTCGAAATTTTCTCCGATTACGCGCGCAACGCGATCCGCATGTCGGCGCTGATGAAGCTGCCGGTGATCTACGTTCTCACCCACGATTCCATCGGCTTAGGCGAGGACGGCCCGACCCATCAGCCGGTCGAGCAGCACGCTTCCTTGCGCCTGATTCCGAACTTGCATTTCTGGCGTCCGGCCGATGCGGTGGAAACGGCAGTCGCCTGGCGCGAGGCGCTCTTGCGCACCGATGGCCCTTCCGCTTTGAGCTTAAGCCGCCAGAATTTGCCGCATCTGGAGCGCACTCCGGAGCAGATCGCCGCCATCCGCCGCGGAGCTTATGTCCTGTGGGATAGCGAAGGCAAACCGGAAGCGATCGTCATCGCCACCGGTTCGGAGGTCCACTTAGCGCTTGAGGCCGCCAAGCTCCTGCAAGCGGAGGGCAGGAGAGTGCGGGTGGTGTCCATGCCCTGCGAGGACGTCTTCGCCGGGCAGGATCCGGCGTACCGAGATCAGGTGCTGCCTGCGGATGTCACTGCGCGGGTGGCGGTGGAGGCCGGATCGACCGACGGCTGGTACAAATACGTAGGGCTTCGTGGTAAGGTGATCGGTCTGGACCGGTTCGGCGAATCGGCCCCGGGCGATCTGTTGATGAAAGAATTCGGGTTCACCGTGGACAACGTCGTCCAGGCGATCCGCGACGTGTTAACCAATTAATCGTAGGAGGCTGCTATGGCGCTCATTACCTTAAGGCAATTGCTCGATCACGCCGCCGAGCACGATTACGGCGTGCCGTCCTTCAATATCAACAACATGGAGCAGGTCCACGCCATCATGGAGGCGGCGGCGGAAGTCGACAGCCCGGTGATCATGCAAGTCTCGGCGGGAGCGCGCAAGTACGCCGGCGCGTATTTCATCCGCCATTTGGTCCAGGCGGCGC
>NZ_BAAHXK010000009.1:0-105422 GCF_054656915.1 Methylothermus subterraneus | reverse complement strand
AAGCGGCAGTGTCTCCTCCTTCTGGTTGGCGCTAGGGGGGGGGGGGGGAGAGGGGTTGGGGTGGTGGGGGGTTTCCTCTGTGGGGGGGGGGGGGGGGGGGAGGGGCGCAGCCCCTTGGGGGAACATGGCGCCCCGTCCCCCTACAGCACCCCACGTGTGATAAACGCCGGCGATCGTCTCGATATGCTCCTCGGTCAGGTAGTTCTTGGGCCGCCCTTTGGCGAAGAGCGTGCTGGCGTTGATGAGCAGCATCTCCCCTGCATGGCGCTTGCGGCGGTTGATCACCAGGATCACCCCCGGCGCGGGGGTGTTGTAGAAGAGGTTCTCCGGCAGCAGGATCACCGCCTCGATGAGATCGGCTTCCACGAAGGCCTTGCGGATGTCGCGCTCGCGGTTGGAGCCTTGATTGCCGCTGCCGCGGCTGACCGCGCCGGTATCCAGCACCACCGCCATGCGGCCACCCTCCTTCAGGGAAGCCAGCATGTGCTGCAGCCAGCCCCAATCGGCGGAAGAAGAGGGCGGCGCGCCGTGACGGAAGCGCTCGAAGGGATCGTTCTCGTACAAGTCGGCCGCGAACTTCTGATTCCACATCGGGTTGGCGGTCACCAGGTCGAAGGTCTGCAGCCGCCCGCTTGCGTCGCGGAAGGCCGGCTGGCGCATGGTATCGCCGATGCGGATATCCGCCTCCAGGTCGTGGATGACGGCGTTCATGCGCGCCATGGCAAAGGTGGAGGGGTTGATCTCCTGGCCGTAGAGGTGCAGCGGGGCGTATTGGGCCGGCAAACGCAGATGGCCGTTCTCCCGCACGCCGTACTTTTCCAGCAGCCGCAGATGGCACTTGATCAGCAACCCGCCCGAACCGCAGGCCGGGTCATAGACCGTCATGCCCGGCTCCGGCTCCAGCAGGCGCGCCATGAGCACGCCGACCTCGCGCGGGGTGTAGAACTCGCCGGCGCTCTGCCCCTGTCCCTCGGCGAATTTGCGCAGCAGGTACTCATAGGCACGGCCGAGGATATCCGGCTCCACATCGTTCAGGCCGAGACGATGCCGCGAGAGCACCCCGATCAGCTCCGCCAGGTGTTTGTCCGAGATGATGCGCTGGCCGGCGGCGGTGGCGTTGAAATCCACCATGTCAATCACGCCGGAAAGGCGCGGATTTTCGCGGGCGACGGCGCGCACCGCGTCGGTCAGGAATTGACCCAGGTCCGCCCGCTGGCGACGGATGGATTCCCAGCGCGCCTCCTCTGGGATATAGAAACGCACCAGCGAGACCGGCCCCCGCGCCCGTTCCTGCTCCAGCAGGGTGTGCACCGTCTCCTCGCTGCCGAACTGGGCGGCCCGGCGCGCCAGTTCATCCTCGAACACATCCGAAAGGCGCTTGAGAAAGACCAGCGGCAGGATGTAATCCTTGAATTTGGGGGCGTCCAGCGGGCCGCGGATCACGCACGCCGCGTCCCACAGCCAGGTTTCGAGGGTTTGGATGTCCATACGACTTTGACTGGGTTGGGTTATGGGTTAAGATCAAACGGTTCGTAAATTGTAAAGCGGCAGGCGAAGTCGAAGGTGCAAGAAGTAATAGTACAGACGCCCACCGTTGGGTTGCCGGGAGAGCTTACTTTCTCTGACGGCGCTAAAGGCTTAGTTTTATTTGCCCACGGCTCAGGCAGCAGCCGCTTCAGCCCGCGCAACCAGTTCGTGGCCAAGGCGCTTAACGCGCGCGGGCTGGCGACGCTGCTGTTCGATCTTTTGACTAAGGAGGAAAGCGCAATCGATGAGCAGACGGCCGAGTATCGCTTCGACATCGAGCTTTTGGCGGAACGCCTGATCGCGGCGGTGGACTGGGTGAATCGTCAGAGCCAGCTCAAAGCCCTGCCGATCGGGTTGTTCGGCGCCAGCACCGGGGCGGCAGCGGCCCTGATCGCCGCGGCGCGCCGGCCGGACTTGGTCAAAGCGGTGGTCTCGCGCGGCGGGCGGCCGGATCTGGCCGGCGAGGCGCTGGCGCACGTTCACGCACCGACCCTGCTCATCGTCGGCGGAGCCGATCCGGTGGTGCTCGAGCTCAACCGCGAGGCCGCCCGCAGGCTCAAAGCGCCGTGGCGCCTTGAAATCGTCGAAGGCGCAAGCCACCTGTTCGAGGAGCCAGGAAAGCTGGAACAGGTGGCGCAGTTGGCAGGCGATTGGTTCTGCCGCTACTTAGCGATCCCTTCCGCTTGAGCTTCTTCAGGCGAAGGCGTGGCTGCAGCCTTGAGCGCCTCTTCGATCGCTTGATCGACGTTTTCTAGCCACACAAAGCGCAGCTTCTCCCGCGCTTCCTGCGGGATTTCCTCCCACTCCTTTTGATTTCTGGCAGGAAGCATGACGGTGTGGATCCCAGCTTGCAGCGCCGCCAGGACTTTCTCTTTGATCCCGCCGACCGGAAGAACCAAGCCGCGCAGGGAAATCTCGCCGGTCATGGCCACGTCCGGACGCACCGGCTGGTCGGTGAGCAGCGACACCAGCGCGACGAAGATCGCCACTCCCGCGCTCGGGCCGTCTTTGGGGGTGGCGCCGGCTGGGACGTGGACGTGGATATCCGATTCGGCGAAGAGCTTTGGGTCTATCCCTAATTTGTCGCACCTGGCCTTGACCAAGGTCAGGGCGGCTTGAGCGCTTTCTTTCATCACGTCCCCTAAGTGGCCGGTCAGGATCAGCTTGCCGCTGCCCGGGGTGCGGGTGGCTTCGATGAACAGGATGTCGCCGCCCACCGGCGTCCAGGCAAGGCCTGTGGCCACGCCGGGGAGGCTGGTGCGCATCGCGCCTTCGCTCTCAAAGCGCGGAGGACCTAAGATTTTGCGCACGTCCTCCACGTCCAGGGAGAGTTTCTCCGCCTGGCCTTCGGCGATCTGCACTGCCGCCCAGCGGAACACCGCCCCGATCTCGCGCTCCAAGTTGCGCACCCCCGCCTCGCGGGTGTACCGGCGGACGATGGTAAGTAAAGCGGCGTCGGAGATCCGGCACTGGTCTTCGCTCAAACCGCACGCTTTAAGCTGGCGCTCGACCAGATAACGGCGCGCGATCTGGAGCTTTTCGGTTTCGGTGTAGCCGGGGATGTCGATGATCTCCATCCGGTCGCGCAAGGGGCCGGGGATGGTATCCAAGACGTTGGCGGTGCCGATGAACATCACTTTGCTCAGGTCGAACGCCACCCCCAGGTAGTTGTCGACGAAATGGGCGTTTTGCTCCGGGTCTAAGACTTCGAGCAAGGCGGCGGCCGGATCGCCGTGAAACGCTCCCACTCCGAGCTTGTCGATCTCGTCCAGCATCATTACGCAGTTTTTGGCGCCGGCCTTGCGAATCGCCTGGATGATCTTGCCGGGCATGGCGCCGATGTAAGTGCGCCGGTGCCCGCGGATCTCGGCTTCGTCGTGCAGGCCGCCTAAGGCCACGCGCACGAACTTGCGCCCAGTGGCTTTGGCGATGGATTGACCTAAGGAGGTCTTGCCCACCCCGGGCGGGCCGACGAAACACAGAATCGGCCCTTTGCCGGTGGGATTGAGCTTGCGCACCGCGAGGTACTCTAAAATCCGGCGTTTGACCTTGTCCAGATCGTAGTGGTCTTCGTCCAAGATCTTGCGCGCCTCGGCGATGTCCAGCTTTTCTTCGGTCTCCTTGGCCCAGGGAAGTTCCACCAGCCATTCCAGATAGGTGCGCAGCATGCTGTATTCGGCCTGGGATTCAGGCATCCGCTCCAGGCGCTTGAGCTCTTTCAGGGCATGCTGCTTGACCTCTTCGCTCATGCCGGCTCCGTCTATGGCTTTGCGCAGCTCCTCGATTTCCTCGATGCGCTCCTCGCCCTCGCCCAGCTCTTTTTGGATCGTCTTGAGCTGCTCGCGCAGCAAAAACTCGCGCTGGCGCTCGTCCATGCTCTTTTTGGTCCGTTCGCTGATCTCCTTGGACAGGCGCAGTACTTCGAGCCGGTGGATGAGATAGTCGATAAGCCGGTCGAGGCGCGCGTTCACCTCGATGGTTTCTAGGAGTTTTTGTTTTTCCTCCGGCGGGATGTCGATAAAGGCCGCGATCATGTCCGCAAGCGTCGCCGGCGAGGAGATCTGCTGCACCGCGTTGACCAGCTCCGAAGGCGCCTGCGGCATCAGCTCCAACAGTTCGCCGATGAGTTTTTTCAGTTCCAACACCCGGGCTTCGGTCTCGGCGCTTACCGTTTCTTGCTCCGGGATCGGCTCGATGCGCGCGACTAGGAAAGGGTAGCCTTCGAGGTATTGAGCGACGCGGAAGCGCTGTTCTCCTTGGCACACGATGTGGTGGGTGCCGTCTGGTCCGGTCACGTAGCGCAAGATGGTGGCGGTGGTGCCAACGGTGTAAAGATCGCTGGGCATCGGGTGGTCTATGCTCGGGTCCTTTTGTAGGATCAACCCCACCGGTTGCTCGGCTTTAAGGGCCTGCTGGGCGGCGGCGATGGAGCGGTCCCGGCCGATGCTCAAGGGAATGATCACGCCCGGAAACAGGACGACGTTGCGGACCGGGATGATCGGGATGGCGTTTTGCGGCAATTCCACGAGATTCGGGTCGGTGGTTTGATTTTGGGTTTCAGTCATAGCGTTAGCAACTTTGGTTTAGGTTCGTTTGCGCAAGCGCAGCTCCAGGCAGCCGCACCGGTGTCTGGATTCGAGCAACTCGTACCGCCCGGGCGGTAGATGGATGCGGCGCTCGAAGCGGCCGTAAGGGATTTCCAGACGGTGGATCTGGGTCGTGCCGGGCGTCAGCGGCGGCGGCCGGTCGCCTGCGATTCGGAGCATTCCGCCCTCGAGCGTGACTTCCACGTGCTCCGGAGCGACCCCTGGGACCACGGCGGTGATCTTAAGGCCTTCGAGGCCTTCGACGATGTCTATGGGAGGCTCCCACACCGGCAGGCGGCTGCGCGAGCGTTGGATGGCAAACAACAGCCGGCTCATGCGCTCAGCGCGCTCGAGCATTTCGAGGGCCTGAAGCCACATCCTTTCGAGCGGATCGGGGTAGTGCATGGGTCTTTCTCTTAGTTTAATTGCGTATCCTGCCGACTGGCCTCGGCGCGGCGGTCGGCGCCGGACGGCAGAGGCAGGTTAGGATCGGTAATCCAAGTCAAAATATCGCGCCAGTACTGCTTTGCATGCAAGTCCCGCAGCAACAGATGATAACCCTGTTCGTACCAGACCGGCTTCACTGCGGCGGAATCGGCAAGCCGTAAGAAACGGCGGGTGGGATCGGGCGGTATGACCTGATCCTTGGCGCCGTATAAATACAAGGTCGGAAGATGCAGCTTGGGCGCTGCCTCCATCGCCTGATCCATCAGGTCGGCCAGTCCGGCGAGGGCATCGATCCGGGTTGCCTTGATGACCAGAGGGTCGCGACTCAAGGCGCGCAGCATTTCCAGGTTGTCCGACGCCAGGATGCCCAGCCCGTCGCCGCTCAGCTTGACCCAGGGCACCAGGCGGCTCGCCAGCCACAGGAGACTGCGCTGATACCAAGGCATCAGCTGCCGCGCCCACACCGCCGGCGCGGCCAGAATCAAACCGTCGGCGTACAGGGCAAGGCCTTGAGTGGCGGCAACGATGGCCACCGCCCCGCCCATGCTCTCGCCCAGAACGTACAACGGGGTTTGAGGATAACGCCGATAGATCTGTTCGGCAAGCTCGATGAGATCGCCAACGTAGGCCGTCGTTCCCGCCCACCTGCCGCGTTCTGAGTCGGCGCCGAATCCCCGCTGATCGTAGGCATATACCGCGATCCCTTGGGCCTTAAAGTATCTGGCCGGCTGCTCGATAAAGCGGCTGTAGTCGTTGAAACCGTGCACGGCCAGAATCACCGCGCGCGGCTTGTGCTCAGGCAGCCAGGCGCGCAAGGGCAGGCGGTGGCCATCGGAGGCGATGAAAGCCTCCCCGGCGATTTCGGGCGCGCGCTCGGGTAAGGCCGAGCGGGTGCTGCTGCAGGCGACCAAGAGGAAAAGCGCCGCTAAGGACCAAGGGACAAATCGCATCGGTAAGCTTTGAGCAATTGTTTTGCCGCCTCGACCTTGGCCTCGGGGAGGCGCACGGTGGCTTTCACGCGCGGCCCGTATTCGACGGTCACCAGGCTTGCCTCTAAGGCGGTTAGGCGTTGGTTTAAAAGGTGAAAGCCGGCGTAATCGACGTTTACCTCCAAAGTTTGATAAACGATATGCGGCTTGAGTTTGGCGCTTTCAAGCACTTGCTGCGCCGCCTGCCCGTAAGCGCGGGCCAGTCCTCCGGCGCCGAGCTTGATGCCGCCGAAATAGCGCACCACCGCAAGGCAAGCGTTGATCACCTGCTTGCCCTGCAGGTGCTTGAGAATCGGTCGGCCGGCGGTGCCGGAGGGTTCGCCGGCGTCGTATCCGCGCTCGCGCAAGCCTTCCGGGGTGAGGATGCGGAAGGCGTAGGTGATGTGAGTCGCCTGCGGATGCTCGCCTGCCAGCCGCTCAAGCAAAGCGGACAAGGCGCTTAAGTCCGGACAAGGGCTTAAGCTCGCGACAAAGCGCGAGCGTTTGATTAAATATTCGCTTGTTACCCGATCCTCGACAGTAAACTGGCTCACGCTAACCCGAATCTGCGGTCGGTTTCGGCGGTCAAGCGGGTAAGCGCGGGGGAGATTTCTACCGGGTAAGGGGCGGCCGTTTCTAAAGTTTTGAGCGCTTCCGGGAGCGCCTTGAGCTGGGCGGCGCAGCGCGCGCGGATCGCCGCCAGCGGCTCGGGTTGGGAAATGCGCCTGCCCGCCCGCATGACCGGAAGGAGCTGAGGCTCGCCATTCAAAAGGTCGTCGGAGGTGGTCAGAACATCCTTTAGAAAGGTGCCGTCCGGGTTCAGAGAGCGATACACCTGCTTGCGTCCCGGCCAAGTCTGTTTGCCGGCAGAGATCTTGCGCCGGGGGATGCCGGCGTATTCCTGGAGCTTGTAGGCGCTGTTGAGGTAAGGGGCGTCGCTGGAGGTGGTGAGCTTGGTGCCCACGCCGAAACCGTCGATAGGGGCGCGGCGATCCAGGAGGCGCTGTAAGGAATATTCATCCAGGTCGCCGCTGGCGAAGAGGCCGATCCCCGTAAGTCCCGCCGCATTCAGCTTTTCGCGCACGTAGCGGGCCTGCTCTTCCAGGTCCCCGCTGTCGAGGCGCACCGCCTTGATCTGGATGCCTTCTTTGGCAAGCTGCCGGCTCAAGGCGATGACTTTGTCCACCGCTTTTAGGGTGTCGTAGGTATCGATCAACAAAACCACGTTGTGAGGCTGGGATCGGGCAAATTGCAAAAACGCGCTCGCTTCGTCGTCGTGGGCCATGATGTAGGAGTGGGCCATGGTGCCGAAGATCGGGATCCCAAAGCGCATCCCGGCCAAAACGTTGGAGGTGCCGGCAAAGCCGGCCAGGTAGGCGGCCCGGGCGGCGAGCAAACCGGCCTCAAAACCGTGCGCGCGGCGCAAGCCGAAATCCACCAGGAGTTTGCCAGGAGCGGCGAGTACGCAGCGCGCCGCCTTGGAGGCGATCAAGGTTTGAAATTGCAGCAGGTTGATCAGCCGGGTCTCCACCAGCTGCGCCTGGGGCAAGGGGGCGGTGACGCGCAGGATCGGTTCGTTGGGGAAAAACACCGTGCCCTCTGGCATCGCGTCCACATCCCCGGTGAATCGAAATTCCCGTAAGGTATGGAGAAATTCCTTGCGGAAAAAACCGCTGCTTTCTAGAAAAGCGATTTCGGCGTCGCTAAAGTGCAAGCTTTCCAAATAGTCGAGCGCCTGCTCGAGTCCGGCGGCGATTAAAAAATTGCGCCTTTCAGGCAGCTTGCGCACAAACAGTTCAAACACCGCCGTCTCTTCCATCCGCTCGTACCAGTACGCCTGGAGCATGGTGAGTTGATACAGGTCGGTGAGGAGGGCGGAGTTCATGCCAAGTCCGACAGGGTGATGAAATGCGCCCCTTGGCGCCGCATCTCGTCTAAGGCGCGTTGTTCGTCGCCAGGGTGGGCGTTGACGGCGCGTATTGCATCGATCAGTAAAAAGACCGCAAAGCCTGATTTTAAGGCGTCCTTGACGGTATTGAGCACGCAGTAGTCGGTCGCCAGCCCTCCGACGAACAGGCGCTTTATGCCTTGCTGCTTGAGAAGGTCTTTAAGATCGGTGCCGTCAAAACCAGAATAGGCTTCGCGCTCGGGCTCGGTCGCTTTGGAGACGATCTGTACGCCTTCCGGCAGCTTGAGTTCCGGCGCAAACTCCGCTCCCCAAGTGCCGGCGATGCAGTGCGGCGGCCACGGTCCACCCTGGGGGCGGAACGAGCAGTGGTTGGGCGGATGCCAGTCGCGGGTGGCAAAGACGGGCAACGCCTTGGCGGCAAAGCGCTCGATGTAAGCGTTGAGGACTGGGACGACCTGGTCTCCGCCGGGAACGGCCAAAGCGCCGCCCGGCAGAAAATCGTTTTGCACGTCGACGAGGATCAAGGCATCGGTTGCATGCAGCTCGATCATGAACGCACCCGGTCGATAACGACGGTAGGAAGCGTATCTTTACCGATCGAAATCGCCTCTGTCCACCCCTCCAAATCCCCAGGCGCCCCTTGGGCGTTGCCGGATTTAGCCACCCGCGCTCCCAGGACGATGCGTTTGAACTTGGACAGCTTAAGCTGCGGCAACATCGCCATGGTGTCGTCCAGAGTGACCGTCAAGGGGAGGTCTTTGACCTGTTTGCGAACGATGGCCAAAGGCATGGGCGGACCCTCGGCGGCGCGGGCGAAAATGTACACCGGATCCTCGGGGCGGGCTTGGGAGGCCAAATTGGGCGAAAGCTGGACTTTGACCTGGATGTGCGCTGCGGTCTGAACGGGAGGCTCGATCGTAAGCCCCGCTTTGGCCAGCCAGGCGCGCAGTTGGTTTGCCGCCTCGCTGTCCGGAGGGAGCTGCGCGAGCAGCGTTTGCCAGGCTTTAAGCGCCTGGGCGCGGTCGCCGCGGTGGAGCGCCGCCAGGCCGGACAGCCACAAGGCGTAAGGGTGATCGGGAGCGGCTTTGAGGATCTCTTGCAGCAGCGCGGTCGGTTTGCCGCGGAAGTCCCCGCCTTGCAGTTGCGCCAGCAGCTCGGCGTAGCGGGCTTTCAGATCCAGGTCATCGGGGGCTAGGGCGAGCGCTTGTTCGTAGGCGGCTTTGGCCTGTTCGGGTTGGTTTAGCGCCTGATAGCTGCGCGCCAACAGCAGCCAGCCATCCAGGTCGTTGGGATGGTCCTGCAGGCGGGCTTTGAGTCGCTCCACCCCCGCCTCCAGAGAATCGGGAAGCGCTTTGGGTTGGGCGCCGAGCAAGTCGGGGCGCCCGAGGCCAAAGTACAGCGCCAGAGCGATCAGAGGGAGCACCCCCAGAGCGGCGACGACCGCACTCAGGCCTTTAAAACCTGCATTGTAGTCCGCCGAGTTGGGGGAGGGGAGGTCGAGCAGCTCCCGCTCGAGCTCGACGATTAGCGCATCAAACTGGGTCGGGGAAATTTTGCCTTCTTTAAGTTCGCGCTCCCATTCCAACCGGCGCCTTCGGTGAACGTCCAGGTTGGCGAGAAGCTGCGCCTTTTCATCGACCTGGAGAGGGCGGCGCAGGCTCCAGCCGAACAAAGCGTAAATCAAGAGCATAAGGCCTGCGGCGAGCAGCCAAAAGAGCGTCATGGCTCGTCTTGCCAGAGAGAGTTTAAGCGGCGGCGCTCCTCCTCGCTCAAGGGGGCAGGCGAGGCGAGGCGGCGGCGGGTAAAGCGCCAAAAGGCGACCCCTCCTAAAGCCAAACCGGCAAATGGGCCAAACCACAAAAAAAACGTCGCCGGCTTGAGCGGCGGGCGATAGAGGACGAAGTCGCCGTAGCGGTCGACCAGAAAGTCAATGATCTCGCGGTCGCTCTTGCCGGCCAGCAGCAGGTTATAAACCTCGCCGCGCAGGTCTTCCGCCAGGTCGGCGTTGGAATCGGCCAGAGATTGGTTCTGGCAGACCAGGCAGCGCAGCTCCTCGATCAGGCGTAGATACCGCGCTTCCAGTTCAGGGTTGGGAAACTGGCGCACTTCGATCCCAAACGCCTGGAAGGCCAAGAGTAAGGCCAAAAGCGAAACGAGTCTCACGGTTGTTTCTCCAAGTAACGCACCAGGGGGGCGAGTTTCTGCTCCCAATCTTCGGGTGTGAGGACGCCGATGTGTTTGTAGCGGATGACGCCGTGCTTGTCGATCACAAAAGTCTCCGGCACCCCGTACACCCCCCAGTCGATCGCCACCTTGCCGTCGGCGTCGAAAGCGTTGTCCTGGTAAGGATTGCCTGCTTGTTCCAGAACCGCCAAAGCCGCGTTCCGGTCGTCTTTGTAATTGAGCCCTACGATGGCGACTTCGCCGCGGCGCGCCAGCTCCAAAAGCCACGGGTGTTCCTGACGGCAGGCTACGCACCAAGAAGCCCAGACGTTGAACAAGGTGACTCGGCCCTGGAAAATCCGGTCGGAGAGGGTCTGGCTCGGATCGTCCAGCCGCGGCAGCTCAAAGCTTGGAGCCGGCTTGCCGATCAAGGGCGAGGGCACCTCGCGCGGATTGAGGGTAAGCCCAATACCCAAGAGGATGAGCAGCGCGCTCAAGAGAGCGAAAGGCAAGAGGTACTTGAGCATCATCCCACCGATGCGGGAACGGAGTCGGAAGCCAGTACTTCTTGGCGGTGCGCGGCGATCCGGTAGCGGCGGTCGGCGGCGGCTAAAAAGCCGCCCAGAGCGATCAACAGCCCGCCGAGCCAAATCCAGCGGATCGCGGGTTTGACGTACAAGCGCACGCTCCAGGCATCGCCTTCCAGCGCCTCCCCCAGCGCCACGTACAGATCGCGGCGCAGGCCCCAGTCTATGGCGGCTTCGGTCATGACGTTGCGCTGGATCCGATAGAACCTTTTTTCCGGGGTGAGCACCGCGACTTGCTTGCCTTGCCGCTGCACCTCAAACACTCCCTGCTCGGCTTGGTAATTGGGGCCGGGAACCTCGCGCAGGCCCTTGAAGATAAAGGTGTAGCCGGCAAGCTGCACGGATTCGCCAGGTTTAAGGCGCACGGTCTTCTCGACGCTGTAATGATTGGAGAGCACCACCCCGATCAAGAAAACCCCAAGCCCCAGATGAGCCAAGGTCATGCCGTAAAACCCGCGCGGTTGCTTGAAGCCGGAAAATCCGCGGCGCTTGCGCACTCTCTCCCCCAGCGGCAAAAGGGAGGTGGTCAGGAGCCAAAAGGCCCCGCTCAGACCGGCTAGGGTCTTAAGATGCTTAAGGTCAAAAAAGATCAGGCCTAGCAAAACCGCAGCGAGGGGGCTGGTTAAGAGAAGCCAGCGCACCTGGCGCCACAGACGCGGGAATTCTCCGCATCGCCAAGCGACTAGCGGGCCGATTCCGGCGAGGACGAAGATCGGTGCGACCAGCGGGGTAAAGACGCGGCTAAAGTAAGGGGGGCCTACCGAGATCTTGCCCAAGCCCAAGGCGTCGAGCACCAAGGGATACAGGGTGCCGAGCAGGACGGAGGCGCAGGCGACTGCCAACAAGACGTTGTTGAGCAGCAGCAGGGATTCTTTGGAAAAGAGGTGGAAATGAGCGTGATCTTTTACCTTGGGGGCGCGCAGAGCGTACAGGAGCAGCGAGGCGCCGATCACCAGCCCCAAGAACCCCAGGATGAACAGGCCGCGTTCGGGATCGTTGGCAAAAGCGTGGACCGAAACCAACACCCCGGAACGGACCAGGAAAGTGCCGAGCAGGCTCAAGGAAAAACCAAAGATCGCCAGCAGCACCGTCCAAGCCTTGAAGGCGCCGCGTTTTTCCGTCACCGCCAACGAGTGGATCAGCGCGGTGGCGATCAACCAGGGCATGAACGAGGCGTTCTCCACCGGGTCCCAGAACCACCAACCGCCCCAGCCCAGTTCGTAATAGGCCCACCAGGATCCTAAGGTGATACCTACGGTCAGAAACGCCCAGGCGACCAGCGTCCAAGGGCGCGACCAGCGCGCCCACGCTGCGTCTAGCGAACCAGAAAGCAGCGCGGCGATGCCTAAGCTAAACGGGACGGCCATGCCCACGTAACCCATGTACAGCATCGGCGGATGGAGCGCGAGGCCCACGTCTTGCAGCAAGGGATTGAGGTCCTGCCCGTCTACAGGCGCCGGGACGAGTCGTTGAAAAGGATTGGAAGTGAACAGGATAAACAGCAAGATCCCCAGGCTAATCAGGCCGAGCACCCCGAGTACCCGGGCCAAAAAGGGCTCGGCGAGGCCGCGGTTGAGGAAACTCACCGCCGCCGTCCACAGCCCCAGGATCAGCGCCCAAAGCAGCATCGACCCTTCGTGCGCGCTCCAGACCGCGCTGATCCGGTAAAACAGCGGCAGGGCCGAATTGGAGTGTTCGGCGACGTAGAGCAAGGAAAAGTCGTTGCCTACGAACCCTCCCACCAAACTGCCAAAAGCCACCGCCAGCAGCAGGCACTGGGCGCGCGCGGCAGGGCGCCCCACGGCCATCCACAGCGGCCATCCTAACGATGCCCCGGCCAAGGGGAAGAATCCTTGCACCGCGGCCATCAGTAGGGCCAGGATCAAAGCCAATTGACCGATTTCTGCCGTCATCGGCTTGCCTTTAGGAAATCGTCCACCGGCGGCAGCTGGCCGTTTGCTTTGAGCGCTTCGGCGACCTCCGGCGGCATGTAGTTTTCGTCGTGCTTGGCGAGCACTTGCTCGGCTCGGAATATTCCATCGGGGGCCAATTGGCCGATGGCGATGATTCCCTGGCCTTCCCGGAATAGGTCGGGCAAGATGCCCTCGTAGAACACCGTCACTTTGGCGGCACCGTCGGTAAGAACAAAGCGCACCGCCAAACTGTTAGGGTCGCGCTGGACGCTGCCCTTTTCCACCAGCCCACCGACGCGGAAGGTGTATCCGTCCGGGATCTCGCCCGCCTGGATTTGGGAAGGGGTGTAAAAATACAAGAGGTTCTTTTGAAACGCGGTTAAGGCGAGAAAGGCGGCGGCGCTCACGCCAACCACGATAGCGCCGACGAGCATCATGCGCCGTCTACGAGGAGTCATCAAAGCAAGTCCTCCTGCCGATAAAGCCGCTTCAGATTGCGCAGAATTTGCCGCCGCTTGCGCTGCGCGGCGATCAGGTTCCAAATCAACACCAGTGCGACCAGGCCGTAGGCGCTCCACACGTACGCGCCGTAGCCGCCCATGGCGAAGAATTCCGACCCGCTCATGAGGCTGCCTCCTTGCGGTTTGAAACCAAAGAGCCCTGCAAGTTCCCGAGCACCTCCTGCACCCAGCGGCTGCGCCGCTCGCGCCAGATAAGCTCGGCCCGGGCGCGCATCAAGAGGACGGTGAAAAAGTACAGCTGAAACGCCAAAGCCATCAGCAACAGCGGCCACAGCATGCTGGGGTGGATGGCGGGTTGGCCGAGGCGGGTGACGGTCGGGCCCTGGTGCAGAGTGTTCCACCATTCCACCGAATAGTGGATGATGGGAATGTTGACGCTGCCGACGATGGCTAAAATCGCCCCGGCGCGGGACGCGGTGCGCGGGTCTTCGATGGCGCCGGTCAAGGCGATGTAGCCTAGGTACAAAAACAATAAGATCAGCTCGGAAGTGAGGCGCGCGTCCCAGACCCAATACGTCCCCCACATGGGTTTGCCCCAGATCGCGCCGGTGGCTAAGGCCACAAAGGTAAACCAGGCCCCAAGGGGAGCCGAGCTCGTGGCTAAAACCTCGGCCAGCTTGACGTTCCAGATTAGCCCAATTCCCCCGGCGACGGCCAGGAACACGTAGATGAACAATGACATCCACGCGGCCGGGACGTGAACGTAGATGATCCTATAGGCTTCTCCCTGCTGGTAATCGGGCGGGGCGACCCACAGCCCCAAGTACAAACCGGCGAGCAGCAACGCCAAAGTCGCACCGCCCAGCCAGGGAATCCAGGCGCCGGTGATGCGGTAGAAGTGTTTAGGCGAAGCCAGTTGGTGCAGGAACGTCCACATAGGCTTTAAGTTGAATTTGAGCAAGCCATAATAGCAAAAATGACTTCGATTAGCCCAGACTAATGCGCACCGCTGCAGCCAGGGTAGGAGGAACCAAAGTCAGACCTAAGACCAAAAGCGCGGCAAGAAAATACAGTTGGCCGGCGATCGGCATCCCCGCGACCGCCGCCACCACCGCTTGGGTGGCGAAAATCAGAACCGGGATATACAAAGGCAGCACCAAGAGGGTAAGCAGGATTCCGCCGCGCCTTAAGCCTACGGTCAAGGCCGTGCCGATGGCGCCGATCAAGCTAAGAAGCGGGGTTCCCAGAGCCAGGGTCGCGAGCAGTGCCCAAAGACCTCGAGCCGGTAGGTTGAGCAGCACGCCGACCACCGGCGCCAAGAGCAGCAGCGGCAAGCCACTGACCAACCAATGGGCTAGGACCTTGGCAGAAATGAGCAAAGGGAGCGGGTGGGGGCTTAGCAAGAGCTGCTCTAAGGTGCCGTCGTGAAAGTCGCTGCGAAACAGGTTTTCTAACGACAGCAGCGCGGCGAGCAGCGCGGCGATCCATACCGCCCCAGGCGCGATGGTGCGCAGGATTTCCGGTTGCGGGCCAATGCCTAAGGGGTACAAGCTGACGATCAAAAGGAAAAACAGCATAGGATTGGCCAACTCCGCGCGATGGCGGAAGGCCAAGGTGAGGTCGCGGTGCAGAACCGCCCAGAAAGCCAGCAACCCCGATCTTAACATGCTAAGAAAAAGCCGCCCTGCGCGGCGGCTTCTTGCCAGATGGCTGGGGGACGAGGATTCGAACCTCGGTTAACGGAGTCAGAGTCCGCTGTCCTGCCGCTAGACGATCCCCCAGGAGCCGAAAATCAGCGTTTGGAGTACTGCGGCCGCTTGCGCGCCTTGTGCAGACCGACCTTTTTGCGTTCCACTTCCCGGGCGTCGCGGGTGAGGTAGCCGGCCTGGCGCAGCGCTGGGCGAAGGCTCTCGTCGTAATCGACCAAAGCTCTGGCCAAGCCGTGGCGAATGGCGCCCGCCTGGCCGGTAGGGCCGCCTCCCTTGACTGTGACCATGACGTCCACTTTGTCGGCCATGGCAACGCATTCGAGCGGTTGGCGCACGAGCATAGAGTCGGTCTTGCGCCCGAAATACTCGTCTAAGGGCCTCTGATTGACCAAAATCCGACCGGAACCCGGTTTGATAAAAACCCTCGCGACCGCGCTTTTGCGCCGCCCGGTGCCGTAATTGTATTGCAACTGTGCCATAGTGAGTACTTAGAGCTCCAAAACTTTGGGTTGTTGGGCTTGGTGGTTGTGCTGTGGCCCCGCGTATACTTTGAGTTTGCGCAGCATGGCGCGTCCTAGCGGATTCTTCGGCAGCATTCCCCGCACCGCAGTCTGGATGATCCGCTCTGGATGCTGAGCGCGTTGCTTGGCCAGAGTGATGGCTTTGAGCCCACCAGGGTAGCCGCTGTGACGGTAGTATACTTTCTGCTGTTCTTTGCGACCGGTCACTTTGACCTTTTCCGCGTTGATGACGACGATGTAATCGCCGGTATCCACGTGCGGAGTGTATTCCGGTTTGTGTTTGCCCCTAAGGCGCTTGGCGATCTCGCTGGCGAGGCGCCCTAACGTTTTGCCGGTGGCGTCGACAACGTACCAGTCGCGTTTGACTTCGTTGGGCTTGGCGCTAAAGGTCTTCATTGCCTTCCTTTTTCTAGGAGTTCTAGGCTAACTAAAATACGAAATCTTAGAAGGTTCAACAAATCAATGCAAGAAGAAATTCATGCCCCTTTCCCGAAAGGATCCCCATTTTAAAGTTTACACTTTCGGCGATCTGGTGCGAGGCACTATCCCTGGCTTGGCAAAGCTCTCTAAAGAGACGCGCTTTGCCATGCAGGCAGTGGCTCGGGTGTTGCCGTTTCGGGTAAACGCTTACGTGGTCGAAGAACTAATCGATTGGGACAGCGTCCCGGAAGACCCCATCTTTCAGCTCACTTTCCCGCAACCCGGGATGTTGGCGCTTAAAGATTTTGCCGCCCTCGCCGAGCTTTTGGCGAGCGGCGCCTCCGAGGCGGAAATTGTAGCCAAAGTGCAGGCGATTCGGCAGGATCTCAATCCGCATCCGGCAGGGCAGCTTGAGCTCAATGTTGCGCGCGACGCTCGGGGCGATCCCATCCCTAGCTTGCAGCACAAGTACCGGCGCACGGTCTTGTTTTTCCCCAGTCAAGGGCAGACCTGCCACAGTTACTGCAGCTTCTGTTTTCGCTGGCCTCAATTCGTCGGGGATCGTAAGCTGCGCATCGCCAGCCGCGAGGCGGAAGGCTTTTATCATTATCTTCGTGACCACCCTGAGGTTACCGACGTGCTGATCACCGGTGGGGACCCGCTGGTGATGCAAGCCGAGCAGCTGGCCAAGTATTTGCTGCCGCTTTTGGCGCCGCAGTTCGAGCACGTGCAAAGCCTCCGCATCGGTACTAAATCCTTGAGCTTTTGGCCTTACCGTTATTTAAGCGATAAAGACGCCGACGATCTGCTCAGGATTTTTGAAAAGCTGGTCCAGGGAGGAAAGCACCTTGCGCTGATGGCCCATTACAACCATCCCCGGGAACTGGAGACCGAACCGGCCAGGCGCGCGATCGCCCGCGTGCGCGCGACAGGGGCGGTGATCCGCGCTCAGGGGCCTTTGCTCGCCCACGTCAACGACGATCCTAAGGTATGGGCGACGATGTGGCAGACGCAGGTCAAGCTGGGCATCGTCCCCTATTATTTGTTCGTGGGCCGCGATACCGGCGCCTGGCGTTATTTTCAGGTGCCCTTGGCGCGCTGCTGGGAGGTTTATCGCGCGGCCGTGCAGGAAATTTCCGGCCTGGGCCGAACGGTGCGCGGTCCGGTCATGAGCGTGGCCGCCGGCAAGGTGGAAATCCAAGGCGTGACCGCGATCGGCGGCGAGAAAGTATTCGTCTTGCGCTTTCTGCAGGCGCGCGATCCTGCCCTCGAACTTAAGCCGTTTTTCGCCCGCTTTGACCCCCAAGCCGTCTGGCTGGACCAGCTGCGTCCGGCTTTGGGCGAGGAGCGGTTTTTCTTCGAAGTCTTTAGCGAGCCTGAAAGAATACGGGTGGGTCGCGGTGAAAAGCGCGCGTAGAAGTCTATCGTCGCGGTGAGGCAGGCCTTGATGAGGTGGAAATCTTCGGTCCGGCAGACGAAGCCGGCGCTTGGCAGGCGCTGGGCGTCAGGACGCCGCTTTTTGAGGTCTATGCCGGGGTGCTCGCTCTTTCTTAGCGATAAGCCGCCAGCGCGTGCCTGAGCGATTCGGGCAGGGGAGTGGGGATCAGGCGTTCTCCTTCGCGTCGCATGCAGGCGATTTCTTGCTCGCCGCGCGCCACCACTTCTTCGCCTTTTGGACCTAGGCGCAGATAGTCAAAGCGCATAAGGAGGCGGTTTTGGGTCATCTTGTCGGCAGTCATGCGGATCAGCACCTCGTCGAAGGCAAAGAGTTCCGCGTAATATTCACACGCGACCCGGACGGTGGCTAAGACTAAGTCTTTTCGCAAATCTTCTAGGATTTGCGGGACATGCTCTTTAAGGAACAGCTCGCGCACCCGCCCTTGCCAGCGCAAAGGGTTAAGGTAATACACGTTGCCGACCAGGTTGGTTTCTTCAAAGCCGACGATGTGGCGGTATTCGTAGGCGCGCATAGCTTAAAAAGCCTTAAGGCTCAAGATCGAAAGCGCCATTTTAGCCCCTTCCACTTCCCCGCACCAACTGGCGATGGCGCCGGCTCCAGCGCTAAGAACCGCCCAGCGCTCGGCAGCGGCTTTGCAGAGTATCGGTGTGTCCCAGGCCAGCCCCAGCTTTTTCAGGCACTCTTGCGCAGTCCAGACGCGCGTGGCCGCCGAATCGAAGTCCTCTTCGAGCTGGCGCGCGATCAGCTCCGCCAGCGCATAGCGTTCCCCCAACAACTCGCGCCACGGGCGTGGTGCGATGCGTTCCAGATCGCACGCCACCGGATTGGCGCTTGTAACCGTCAGAGTCCAGCCTCCGCAGTGGGCTACAGAAATCGCTTCGGCGCTCAAGGTCACCGGCTTGCCGTCCGGGCGGCGGAAGACCTGACGTAAACTGGGCGAGTCTTCGCCTAAGGTCATAAGGTGAACGCTGGCGCCGATTCGGTCGCGGACTTGGCGCTGCACGTGCGGAACGAGCAATCCCCTGGGCCAATGGGTTTGCGCGCTGGCCTGCATCCGGCGCAGCTGCAGACCCTCAAAGCGCTCGCGCAAGACGCCGTTTGCACCGTAAACCTCCAGGTCGTAGCAAAACACCTCGCCTTCCTGCGCGCGTTCTTGGGCCCGGACGATCCAAGGGCCGGGAGCGCGTAAGTCGCCTGGCCGCCAGCGCGTCAGCCCAACGGGCAAGAGCAAAGCGTCGGGGATGCAGGCTTGTACGGCGTGGACGGCGGCATCGCGCGAACCCGGGTCGCCCAAGCGCAGTTCTTGCGGCAGATACGGAGAAAACCAAGCGCTCTCGGCTTGGGTGAGCTCGGCCTGGCAGCCAAAAGCCGCCAGCTGGTAATAGCCGGCGAGGCGCTTGAACCGCCCGCGCTGAAATAGGAGGCGGCCGTAAAGGTCGCGGTCGGGGTCGAGCGCCAGCTTGCAGGGTCGCCTGTCCGGCGGCGCCCTCTCTTCCAAGGGAGCCAAATCAAACCGGCAGAGAGCACGGAAGTGATCGCACTGGAAAGCGGTCTGGCTGCTGCGCAACGCGACTTCGACCGTGCCGGGGTGGCGGACCAAGGCGGCGATGCGCAGCGTGATCCCCTCTTCGCCGACGGCAATGGGCCGCAAAAATTTGACCTCCTCAAAGCTTGGAACCTTGGTTTCACCCGTCACTGCCTGGGCTGCCTGGGCCATTGCTTCCAATCCCATCACCGCCGGCAGCAACCGTTCGCCCTGCAGGACGTGATCGTCCAGATAAGGGTCCTGGGTTGGAGAGAGCTCCGCCTCGGCCACCAATTCGATTCCCGGATAGAACAGGCGCGGGTTCTCCAGGAACCTAAGAAAAGGCAGCCCGGTTTCCGGCACGATGGGAAGCGCCGGCTTGCTCCCTAGGCGGCCGCTGACCACGACCCGGACCGGGGTAGTGGCTTTGAGCAAGCGGCGCAGCCACGAGATCCCCGCCTCCGGCGAAATCGGGCTGATGCCTTGGCCGAGCAGCGCGTCCACCCTTCCCAGGCGCTCGCCCATCCCAACCCCGGACCAGATCGACCATTCCACGGCTAGGCAGCGGCAGTGCGGATGGTCGCGGTGAAAATCTTCAAGCCTCCGGCTCAAAGCCGCGTTGGCCAAAGCGTAATGAGCCTCGCCGTGGAAGCCGATGCGGCCGATGATAGAGCTGAAAGCGATCAGGAGGCGGAGCCGCTGCTCATCGACCGCAGCCAAGAGATGGGCAAGCCCGGCGAGCTTGGGCGCAATCGCCTCGGTGAGCGCGGCTTGGTCCAGACGGCGCACCGGGCACGGCCGATTGACCCCCGCCCCGTGCAAGATCGCCGTCACCGGACCGAGTTCGGCGGTGCCTGCGACGAGCGCGCGGCGCACTGCGGCCGCGTCGGTCACATCGGCCGCGTGGTAGCGAAAGACGACGCCCAACGCCGCAAAGCGTTTTAGATTGGCCGCCAACGCCGGGTCTTTCTCAGGTCGGGAGCGCCCCAAGAGCAAGAGCTTGGCTCCGCTTTCCTGGGCCAGCGCCAGGCCGCACTCGGCGGCAATCCCCTTACCGCCCCCGCTGATCAAAAGCACGTCTTGGGGACCGAGCGGGAGCGGCCCGTCTTCGGCCAGGGCGAGTAGGCGCAACGCCGGTTCCCAGCGTTGTCCTTGGGCATCGTAATAGACCTCGCGATAACCTTCGGCCGCTTGCGTTTCGGCTACTACCCAATCGCCCGCGGCTGGCGTGGGCGGCACGTCCACCACGCACACGGTCAGCGTTTGGGCTTCTAAATATAGGCTGCGGGCAAAAGAGGCGGCGATTCCGCGGTGTTGGACTAAAACGAACCGTCCTTGCTCTAGCTTGAGCGCGGCGTGGGCGGCGGCAAGCAACAGGCCGAAGTCTTCGGCTTCCGGGGAAAGGCAGACCAAGACCCCCTGGCCGCCTAAGGCCTGCAAGCGTTTGGCCAGAAGGGGAGCGAGCGGGTGCCCCGCGGGCGCAAACACCTGCCAGTTGGGAGGGGAAAGCTTGCGCTTTGCTGGCTTGGGCAACGGTCTGGTAAGGTACTCTCCGGCCAAGGCGTGCACCCAAGCGTCCACGCCCAAAGGTACGGCCTCGCTTAAGCGGCCGACCGCGCGTGTGCGCGATTCCTCCAAAGCTTGGGCGGCCTGGGCTAAGGTTGCCCCGGCGTATTCGGTAGGCGCCAGCGGCGGCGCAAGGCCCAAACGCTTGGCCGCTTCGGCGATGATCTGGCTGATGGTGATGGAATTTAGGTGCAGATCGCGCAACAAGTGGTGGTGATCTTGAATTGCGGTAGCCGGAAGTTCGGCTCGTTGGGCCACCAACTCGCGGAGCAAAGGCAGGGCGGCGGTTTGAGGCTCTACAGGATTCTCCAAGACGGGTGCAGCGGCGTGGTTTTCCGCCGCGACGGCCTGGTTGGCAAAGCGGGGCGCACGCTCGCAAGGGTTAGATAAAAACCGAAGCTCCCGGTCGGGATCAAAGGGGCGATAAAAGCGGTCGGCGAACAAGCGCTTGAGCTCAATTCTGGCGCCTAGCGCGTAAGCTGCCCCAAGGGCGCACAGCAAACCGCGCAGGGAGTTGCCGGCACAATCCAAAGCGATCATCGGCACAGACGCTGTTGCCCGCACCAGCCCACTCAATACTTGCCCCGGCCCTACCTCGAGCCAGAGGTCGGCCTCAGGCAACGCCAAGGTCAGGGCCTGGCGGAACCGGACCGGAGAAGTCAGTTGCCTGCGCAGCAGCGCCCTCAAATCTTCCTCCGGCTTTAGCCAAGTGCCGGTGACGGTGGACAGGACGCGGCGGCTTACAGGGTAAAAGCGTTTCCGGTTAAGGTGCGGGGTGAGGCGTTCGGCTGCAGGCGCCATCAGTGGGGAGTGAAACGCGTGGGAGACTGCAAGCCTTATCGCGGCAATCTTAAGGGTCTGAGCTTTGGCGACGATCTGCGTGACGGCTTGGGTGGGGCCGGAAATCACGGTCTGTTGAGGAGAATTGTAGCCGGCGATTACGACGGCCGTTTGGCCGGCCAAGAGGGTTTGCACCTGCTCGGCAGGAGCCGCCAGGCTCGCCATCGCCCCCGATCCGGGAGCCGCCGCCATCGCCTGGGCGCGGGCTTGGACGAGCTCCAGTAGGCTCTCCTCCCCCATCGCCCCGGCCCAGTGGAGGGCGATGAGCTCTCCTAGGCTGTGGCCTATGACCAGATCCGCCTCCAGCTTGAAAGACTTTAGCACTTTGATCCCGGCCAGTTCAGCAAGCGCGATGGCTGGCTGGGCGAGGGCGGTTGAGATGGGTTCTGCAGGACAACTGTCGTTCGTCTTGGGATACAGGCTTCTAATTTCGGCGAAGCGCTCCTGCCAGATCCCCCCGCTAAAACGCACCGGCGAGGCTTGGCCGGGAAACAGGAAGGCGATGCGCGGCGAGGTCGCCCTAGCGCTTAAGAAGACCCCGGCTTGAGCATCCAAGCGCTCGCGGGTTCCAGCGTCCAGCCAAGCTTGCAAGCTGGCTAGGCGTTCTTCCAGCTCTGTGGGGGTGGCGGCGACTAAGGCGGCCCGCCACGGTTTCCCCGCGATGCCTTGGGCCAAGCAAGCGGCCAGGTCGGTCAGTTCGGCGTAAGACAGTCTGGCCACCAAGCCGCGCAGGCGCTGGACTTGCGCGCTCAGGTCAGACGGGTCTCGGGCTTCCAGCACAAACAGCTCCGCGTCTTGGGCGCTTGCCAGATGGAAAGGAGCCAGCCGATGAGGATTGCAGTTTTGAGGGTGACCTTCGCCTTCCAGCGTCACGTGCACGTTGATTCCGCCGAAGCCAAACGCGCTCACCCCGGCGCGCCGCGGCCTGTTTTCAGGCCAGGGTCGGGCTTGCTCCGGCGCGTAGAGCGGGCCTTGGGTCAAAAGCGCATGGGGGGTTTCCACGCCGGTGGCAGGCGGCAGGATTTGCTGGTAAACGGCTAGCGTCGCTTTGATCAGGCCGGCGATTCCAGCGGCGGCCTTGGTGTGGCCAATGTTGGCCTTGATCGAGCCGAGCGCGATCTTCCACTTCGCCCTGGCCAGCATCTGGCTTAAGGTGGCAAGCTCGACCTCATCGCCCACCTGGGTGCCGGTGCCGTGCCCCTCGATCAAACTCACGCTGGTGATCGGGTAGCCGGCGCGCCGGTAGGCGCGTTCCAAAGCCAGGCGTTGGCCTAGACTCTCCGGCCGGGTGATGCCCCCGCCGCCGTCGGAAGAAATACCTAAGCCGCAGATCGAGGCGTAAATCCTAAGCCCCAAGGCGCGGGCGTCTTGTTCGCGCAAGAGGACCGCAAAACCGCAGCCTTCTCCGGGCAGAAAGCCGTTGGACGCGCGGTCGTAGACGCGCATTTTGTCTTTGGCCAAAGCGCCGGCCTTGGCAAAGCCGACCAGTTCGAAGGGGTCCAAGCTCAGATCCACCCCTCCGACCAGAGCCGCATCCAGTTCCCCAGATTCCAAGGCCAGGCACGCCTGCGCCACGGCCAGCAAGGAGGAGCTGCATGCCCCGTCCACGGTGTAACCGCCGCCGTGCAGGCCGAAGTGGTTGCAGATCCTCCCGGCGATGGTGTTGGACAGGCTGCCGGCCAAGGTCTCCTCCCCCACCGGTTCAAAGGCGGCCTTGTAGCGCTCCTCCAGCGCTTTAAGAAACCGCTGCCGTTGGGGCACGCTCCAGCCTTCGGCGACCAGGCGCTCCTCTACTACCCGCCGCACGTACGGCCAGCGCAGGCGCAATACTTGGGCGCGCGAAAATTCGCCGGTCAAGGTATTGCCGACCAGTACGCCGGCAGTGTCCTTGGGCAAGCCTTCGCCTTCGGGAAAACCCGCATCGGCCAAAGCTTGGCCGGCCACTTCCAGCGCCAGCCAGTGGCTAAGGTCAACGCTGCGGAAGGTGGAACCGGAGATGCGGAAGCGGACCCGGTCGAACGCATAGCCTTCGAGGACCGCCGCCTCTTGGGCGTAGATGGCGTCGGGTACGGCCGGATCGGGCGCAAAGTAATCGTCTAGGTTCAGGCGTTCGGGCGGCAGGCGGCGGAAAGCGCGCCTTTTGGCCAGGACGTTTTCCCACAGTTGAACGGGATTTTTGGCGTCCGGATAAATGCAGGCCAGGCCGACGATCGCGATTCTCATTTGGCTCCTACCTCCGCCGCTTTCAAGTTCGTCCAACGCTGATAGTAAAAGCGCACGTACAGCCCCGCCCCGCGCAGCGCACAGACCAAAAACAAGGCGATGAACAGCCCAAACACCACGTGCAGCGCTTGCAGCAGGCCATACACGGCCGCCACCGCTAAGCCAAACCAGACCTGGCGATAGGGGTTAAGAGGCGTGGTGGCCGGATCCGGGATCATGTACAAGGTAAACAGGATGAACGCCGCGCTGGTCATGGGGACGAGCGGCACTTGCCACGGGATGTCGAAAAGCGCGCAGCGTATCGCGGCTTGCAGCAAAAATCCTCCCAGCCACGCCAGGCACAGCGGGAGCCTGCCGGTGCATAAGGCGTGCAGGAAAATCCCGCTGGCCAAGATTGCTCCGGGGATCGCCCAGTCCCAGACGCCACTGACGTTTTCGGTGAAGTGGTAAGGCGGAGCCAGGCCGATCCAAGGAAACAGGAGCAGAGTCGTAGTGATGCCGAAGTTGGAGGGGTTGAAAACGTGTTGGCTGGCCCCGTGGATGGGCGCGCGGAACAACACTTTGGAAGCAATGGAAAGCGAAGCCGCAAAAGCGATAGGCCACAGCCGCTCGTTGGGGTAAAGCAGCATCGCCACCGCCAGCCCCGGGATCCAGGCCGGCAGCAGGAAATTGACCAAGGGCCAAAATCCCCCGCGGTAGCGTGGAGGGCGCTGCTTGCTCCAGGCATCGACCCATTCCAAAAGCCACTGGGCAAAGCAGGCGCTGACCACGCCCACCACCGGCTGGGCAAAGGATTGCTCGAATCCCAGCACGGTGTGGCCCAGGAAGGTCCAGGCGGTGATCAGCAAGGCAAAATACCCTAGGGCAAACAGCCTAAAATAGGGGTTGCCGTCGGGGTAAAAATAGCGGCTGGTGACCGTCTCAAAGGCTTTCATCGGCTTTCTCCAAAGCGCCAAGCTGGATCGTGTACCAGCCCGGGGTGAGGTTGAGCGTCTTTTGGTGCGGCTGGCCGTCCGGTCCACGCCAACTCAGCTCGACGTTTACTGCCTGGCGGTGGGATCCCAGGCCGAAGTGCAGATCGGGGCTGCGCTTTCCCGAATGGCCGTTGCCGCCGTCGACCTGGGCGATGAGGGTGCGCCCTTGAGACAAAAACACGCGCGCCTGGGCGCCTATCGCCGGACAGTCGATGACGTCTGGGCCGGGGTGGCCAGGGCGAACGCGGACCGCGTCGGAAGCCCCGCCTAGGCGCAAGTGCAAGCCTAAGAACGCCCCGCAGCGCGGGCAGTCGTTGCGGTAGAAGAGCGAGGGCTCCCACTGGTTGGCCACGACAAAATCCAAGTCGCCGTCCCCGTCCACGTCGGCGGTGGCGATGCCGCGGCTGACCATGGGCTGAAACCCCAGTTCTCGGGCGAGGTCGTAGTAGCGGCCGTCGCCGGCGCGCGCGAAGAAGGCGTTGGCTTCGTGGCCGCTTAGGTCGGTACCGGGTTGGAACCTGGGCCAGTGGCGCGGGTCGCTGAGCATCTGGTCGTTGCCGGTGCCGAGCGATTGCAGCTCCGGCCAGCGGTTGACCTCGCCTTTGATGAACCCGGTCGCCTGCACCGCTTCCAACACGCCGTCGTTGTCAAAGTCCGCCAGCCGCGCTTCCCATCCCCAGCCGCTGCGCGACAGCCCCAACCGTTCGCTGCCCTGAATGTAAGGCGCCAGACCGCGGCGTAAGGCTGCGCTGGAACCGGCGCTGAGCCAGACCAGATGGCTTTCCTGCAGCGCGAACGGGCTGGTGATGTTGCTGACGTAAATGTCGAGCGCGCCGTCGCCGTTTAAATCGCCGAAATCGGCCCCCATCCCTTTGAAGGAGTCCTCGCCCAGCACAAAGGACTTCGGGGTGGTGAAAGCACGCCGGCCCTTGACTTCGGCGAAGGCGAGCTCCCCAGGGCGGGAGCGGTTGTGGAACAGGCGGTCGGGGCCGAAGTCGTGGCTGAAGTAGAGTTCCGGCAACAGGTCGCCGTCCAGGTCGGCGGCCCCGACCGCCAAGGTCCAGCCCCGTTCGCCCGCGCCGGCGATGCCTGTCACTTCCCGGAACCGCACCGCAGGCTGCTCGCCGGAGCTGGCTTGGGTCCAGAGCAGGAAGTGTTTGCGCCCGCCGTTGGCAGACCGCGCCATGGTGTCGTGCATCCGCTCGATCCCGCTCCCTTGAGCGTCGAGGATGCGGGCACCGTCGGGAAAATAATTGCCGACGACCAAATCGAGGTGGCCGTCGCCGTCGAGATCGGCCAGGGTGGCGGCGTTGGTAAACCAGCGCTCGCTCCCGGGGG
This sequence comes from Methylothermus subterraneus, assembly GCF_054656915.1. NCBI lineage: Bacteria > Pseudomonadati > Pseudomonadota > Gammaproteobacteria > Methylococcales > Methylothermaceae > Methylothermus > Methylothermus subterraneus. The sequence continues at coordinate 79,786 of NZ_BAAHXK010000009.1, read as the reverse complement.
CGATCGCTTGGGGCGCGTAGCTTGCCGGGCGCAAGGTAGTTTCAAAAGGAGCGCGGCGCAAGAAGGCGATGGGAGTGCGCCCCCAGTAATAGACCAACAGATCGGCGTGGCCGTCCTCGTTGAGATCGCCACTTAAACATCCCATCGGCGCCATGGTCGAATCCACCGCCAAAGGCTGAGGGTCCAAGGCAAACGGCTGGTAGCGCTCGCCGGTGCCGGGGACGGGCGCGATCATGACCTGGTCGATGCGCGGATCGACTAGGCACAGGTCGTTGGGTAACCCGTCGCCATCGAGGTCGGCCAGCGCCACCGCGGCCCCGACCGAGGAGATCCAGGCCGAGATCCGCTCCAGGCTGGGATGCACCTGGCGCACCATCTTTGGGTGATAACCTGGAAGCTCCGGCAAAGGCAAGGGGGTAAAGTGAAAGCGCGCCGCCAGCTCCTGGCGCGCGCTCGGGGAAAGTTCCGGCAAGCGCATAAAAGCATACAGAAATGCCACCAGCGCCAAGGCGACCAGTTGAGTGGCGTGGCGGCGCAAAAAACCCGTTTCAAACCAAGTCATATTTATACTCCGGTTCGGCAAACCTGGCCTGGATGAGTCTGCGCCAGCGCTCGTAGGCCAAAGGTTCAGAAGGAGAAATCATAGCCAGCGCCTGGTCGGTGAGCGCAGCCGCCGCTTGAGCCGAAAGATCGCCCAACACCCGACAGGCAAGTTCGGTATGCGCGGCTAGGTTGCCCGCACGCTGCCTGGCTTTGGCGGCAAACGCCGCGCCTTGGGCGAGCTGCGGCAGGTAGCGGCCCGCGCGTTCGCGCAGCAGGTTAAGCGCGGCCTCATCGGCGCCGCCGGCGTAGGCGCACGCCAAGCCCACCCCGCTCCACAGATCGTAACGGCGCGGTTCGGCAAAGGCGGCAATCGCGGCGGCGATGCGCTCGGGGTCGGCGCCTTGCACGAACCACAAGCTTCTCCCCAAACCCTGGTCGAAGGCGCAGCGCGCATAACCCCAAAGCTTTGGGGGTTCCTGCCGGTCGATAAACCGCCGCCCGTGGAAATACCCTTGGTGGAAGCCGTAGCCGTCGATCGCCAGCCACCCCAGCAACGGGTCGAGCCTGACCAGCCGGCGCTCGATGGCGACCGGCAACCTGGCGAAAGCCCAGCCCAAACCTACGTGCATCATATAGCGGTGGGGATCCCCAGGGCCTTGGAGAAAGGCCGACCAACGCCGCTGCCAAGGGGTAAAAAAATCCGACAGGGCCAATCCCATCGCTGCTCCCTCGTAGGCAAAGCCCACGAGTTCGGCCTCGGTCTGCGCCAAGCGTTCGGCCAGCCGCAACGGTTCGTCCACGAGCAGGGCCGCGTGGTAGCCGTGTAAAAACGCCGCACCGATCTGCTCGATGCGTTCGCGCGCTCTCGGGTCTTGGACCTGGAACCCACGCCGATCGACGCGCACCTCTTCCAAATCGATCCGAAACCAAGCGTGTTTAAGCCTGCCCATCGCGTGTAAAAAATTCTGACAGACGGGGCGCAAGCGCGCTTGCGCCCCTTAAGGCTTACGCCCTCCTCCAGCGCCAGCCAAGCAGCCCAAGCCCTAGGCCGAATAAAGCCAAGCTGGCCGGTTCGGGCACTTGCCCGGGCAGAACCCCATGCCTTGCCAGAGCGGCTGTTTCTGGAGTTAATACTTTTTGGCCTCCCAGCGGACTTAGATTATTGGGGTCTACCCCAGGATAAAACGCTCCTGCCGGATAGGTGGAAGTGTGCGGGTCATCCAATCTTGCGTTATGCGACCATACGCCCGACGCCGAAAAATGATCGCTGAACGTTTGCGTTCCCAAAACATCAGCCGGATTGTTGGGGTCGCCTCCAGGGGTGGTAAGGATCAATTCGGCAAAAACGTCAAAAAACGAGTTGAATGTACCCCCGTTTGCATACTCGTGGTTAACGGTCATCTTGCCCGTTGAGGCTGACAAGCTGGGGGTAGGGAGCCCGGGAATCGTCCGGCAGGTCTCGCCGGCATCGCAGACGCCGTCGTCATTTCCGCCTGGGGCTCCTATATCCTCCGTCGGCTTGTTGATGACTACGTGTAAATCGGCTGCGGAAGGACCGCCTATAGGCGTAAAATCCACCACGGAAGTGCTCATCAGATGAAGCGCCACCAGTTCGATGTCGACAGCATTTAGATCGCCAAAGTCGTTGTTAGGGTCTAAATCACCGTCGTTTAGGCCATTTTTGCGTAAAACGATGGTATCCACGTCGTGGCTTATCCGGCCTGGAGGCAAGGGAATAGCGAGAGGTACGCCCCGTAAGGATATTTGGCCAAACCCTAAGTCTACAAAAGTAGCTCCTGGGTCGGTATGAAAAAGGTCAAATCCAGGAAAAATGGGACTGGCGAACACTTGGCCTGCCCCCAACAAGACTAAAGCCAGCGCCCACTTTAAAGATCGATTCAATCGCTTTGCAAACATCACTTTTCCTCCCAAAAAGGTCTTCGATACAAACTGCCCTGGACTGCATTCGCAGTCGTTTTTTATCAAGCAATCGAGGTGCCAATTTCTTAAGCGACATAAGAAAAGCCCTATGCGCTGGCGTCTCTGACCGCGTATGATTTTGATTTGGAGGGAGGGCGATGCGCAGGCTGGAAATTCCCGACCCGAAAGCGCTGGTTTCGGCTTTGTTGGAGGCGAGTCGGGCTTCCAGGGAAAGCTTACTGGTCCATAAGCTGCACTGCTTGTTTCTGCTCGCGCTGGGCTTTTCCTGCCGGAAGGTGGCGGCCTGGTTCGACAAAGACCCCAAGACCTTACAGCGCTGGGCGCACCGGTATATAGGCGGGGGAGAAGAAAAGCTGCAATCTTGCAGGAAAGGGCGCCGGCCCGGTTTGGATCAAGCGCAGCTGGCCAAATTGGCCGGTGAGCTGGGTGGCTCGCCCAAGGCCTTCGGGTACCCGGCGGAGCGCTGGAGCGGGCGTCTCTTAGCCGACCACCTCGAACGGCGCTATAAGATCTCCTTTAGCCGGCGCCAGTGCCAGCGCCTGCTCCAGCGCCTTACCCGAGGATGCGGCAAAATTGTGGCGCGGGCAGGAAGTGAGGAAGCTGCGGACGGGGAAGACGGCGGCGGTTTGTAAAAAATTCTGACACGCAAATGCTTTTAGAGCGTGGGCGGCGGGGCGTCGTAGATCAGGTTTTCCCGGCCGTTGTAGACCAGAAAATGCCTACCGGTGGCCCGCGCGATCAGGGTGATCCCGGCCTGGCGGGCCAGATCTAGACCCATCTGGGTGATTCCAGAACGCGACAGCAGCACCGGAATCTCCATCTGCGCGGCCTTGATCACCATCTCCGAGGTCAGCCGGCCGGTGGTGTAAAAAATTTTGTCGCGCCCGGCGATGGCGTTGAGCCACATGTGGCCGGCGATGGCGTCGACGGCGTTGTGGCGGCCCACGTCCTCGCAGAAGAACAAGATTTCCCCCGCGCCGCTGCACAAAGCGCAGCCGTGGACCGCGCCGGCGCGCTTGTAGACCTCGTTGTACTGGCGTAGGTTTTCTAACAGCTTGTACAAGGTGGACTGGCGCACCGTGACCTTGGGCACGCGGATTTGCTCGAGCTTTTGTTTGAGCTGCCCAAACACCGTGCCCTGGCCGCAGCCGGTGGTGACCGTGCGCTGCGCCAGCTTTTCCCGCAGGTGCTCGGTGCGCCGCGCGCAGGTGGTGACCGCGGCGGCCTCTACTTCCCAATCCACCTGAATGGATTCGATGTCTTCCAGGCGCTCCACCAACCCCTGGTTGCGCAGGTACCCCAAGACCAAAAGTTCCGGATGGCTGCCCAAGGTCATGAGGGTGACGATTTCGTATTTGTCCAGATACACGGTCAAGGCCCGCTCGGCGGCGATTTCCTTAAGGCAAGGCTGGCCTTGCTCGTCGTAGGCGGTGACCGACGCGGTAACCGCAAGACCTTCATTGCTCATCTTGATTTTAGGCGCGACGTTCATGGCGGCTGCAGCAGGGTGCGTTCCAAAGCCGCAAGTTCTTCAGGGGTATTGATGTTGGCGAACTGCCAAGGGCAGTCGCTGCAGTCGACGGCGATCCACGAATGGCGCCTCGCCCAGCGGTCGATCTTGCGCTCCCCGGAGGCAAGATAAGCGGCCAGGTCCTCGGCCAGCTCGGTGCGCAGGGCGAGGACCACCGGATGCAGGCGCTGGCCGTCGTGGGCGAGGGCGAGCTTGGCGTCGGTCTTAAGCAGCGCCTGCAAAAGCTTTTTTAGGGTAGCCGGCTGCAGGCGCGGGCTGTCGCAGGGGACGGCGAGCAAATAAGGGGTATGGGCAGTTTGCAAGGCGGTGAGGAGGCCGGCCAAGGGCCCGGCAAATCCCGGTACTTGATCGGTGATCACCGGCAGGCCAAATGCCCTATAACTTGCCAGCGAGCGGTTGGCGTTGAGGAGCAGCCGCCCGCACAAGGGCTTGAGGAGTTCGATGGCGTAGGCGACCAGCGGGCGCCCCGCGCAAAGCAAAAGCCCTTTGTCCTGGCCGTGCATACGCCGCGCCTGGCCTCCGGCCAGAATCAGGCCGGTCACCTCAGCGGGGGAAGGCAAGGTGAGCATACGGTTTGGGGCAAAGATTTTATTTTTAGACCCGTCCGGGCCGAATGGGTGCGCGAGGGACCGCGCTTTTTTTGTGGCCCACATTAAATTAGAATACCAAAGGCTTGAGTAGAACGCAGGAGGATCGATGGGAAAAGGAGACTTGCGTACCCGGCGGGGCAAGATCGCCCGCGGCACCTATGGCAAGTGCCGGCCTCGGAAGAAAAAGCCAAAAGCCAAGCGCTAAATTCTGGCCCGAGAAAATGGACAGGGAACAGCGGCGGATTGGGTTTGTCGGTGCCGGCAATATGGCCGGCAGCCTGATCGGTGGGCTTCTCGCCGATGGCTTTCCCGCCGATGCCATCTGGGCGGCGGACATCGACCGCGACAAGCTTGAATCTTTGGCCCAACGCACGGGTATCCACGCGGCGGGTACCGCTCAGGAAGTGGCCGCCTGCTGCGACCTGGTGGTTTTGGCGGTCAAGCCGCAAGCGATTCGCGAGGTCGCTACAGAAATCGCCGCGCCGGTGCAAGCGCGCAAACCCTTGATCGTCTCGATTGCCGCCGGAATCCGGGAGCGGGATTTGGAGCGCTGGTTGGGCGGGGAGGTAGCCATCGTGCGCGCCATGCCCAACACCCCGGCGCTGGTCCAGGCCGGCGCCACCGGGTTGCACGCCAACGTTTACGTCAGCCCGGAGCAGAGAAATCGCGCCGAGTCCTTGCTGCGCGCGGTAGGGCTTACGGTATGGGTCGAAGAGGAGGCGCTGTTGGACGCGGTGACGGCGGTCTCGGGCAGCGGACCGGCCTATTTTTTCCTGCTGATGGAGGCCCTGGAAAAAGCGGGCATGAACTTGGGGTTAGCGCCGGCTACCGCGAGGCTTTTGGTCGCGCAGACCGCGCTGGGGGCGGCCAAGCTGGCTTTGGAGGCGGAAGTGGGCCCACAAGAGCTGCGCCGGCGGGTGATTTCCCCCGGCGGGACCACCGAACGGGCCTTGGCGGTTTTGCAAGCGGGGGAGTTTGAGGCCTTGATCAAAAGAGCGGTGGATGCAGCTTGGGCGCGTTCGGTGGAATTGTCTGCCCAGTTGGGGGAAGAATGAGCGGGTATCTGACCAACCCTTTGGTGTTTGTCGTCAACACTGCCTTTGAGCTGTACATTTTGGCGGTGCTGCTGCGGTTTCTGCTGCCGCTCGTCCGAGCCGAATTCCACAATCCGATCTGCCAGTTCATCGTCAAGATCACCCATCCGCCCTTGCGCTTGCTGCGCCGTTTTATCCCGGCCATCGGCCGGGTGGATACGTCCGCCTTGGTGTTGCTGCTGGCGCTCAAGATGCTCGGCGATTACGTGGTTTTCTTGCTCCAGGGCGGGGGCGCGGTGGCGGTGGGGGCGCTCCTTGGGTCGGCGTTGGTCGACTTGGTCGACCTGGCTTTCAACGTGTTCATTTACGCCGTCCTTCTGCAGGCGATTCTGAGTTGGATCCGTCCCGACCCTTACCATCCTTTGTATGCCTTATTGACCGATTTGGTCGATCCTCTGTTGCGCCCTTGTCGGCGCTTGATCCCGCCGCTCGGCGGCTTGGATCTTTCCCCCTTGGTCGCGCTGATCGCGCTCCAAGTCTTGAAAATGCTGATCGTTCCGCCCTTGCAGCAGCTGGCATTGCTGCTCGCGTTTTGAACCAGGCTGTAGCTAACTCGTTTTTCCGGCTTTTTGAACTACACTTCAGGTAAGTCGGCCTGAGGCGCCGACGGCAACCTAAAGTCGTTCTTGCCGGAGATGAGTACGATGCACCTTCAGCAACAGCTTAAAGCCTTCGGGCAATGGAAAAGCCGGCTAATCGAGGCGATCGAGCAATACCATGCCTGGCTCAAAAAATACGAGCTCAGTACCGCTGAGGTGGCGGAGGCGCTTTTGGGCATGCGCCGAAATCTAGAAGCGGAGCGGATCACGCTCGCGTTCGTGGCCGAATTTTCCCGCGGCAAGACCGAGTTGATCAACGCTTTATTTTTCTCCGAGACCGGCCTTAGGCTGTTGCCTTCGACTCCTGGGCGCACCACGATGTGTCCTACCGAGATTTTTTATGACCCCGAAGGCGGCAGCTACATTCGCCTGCTGGCGATCGAGACCCGCCTGGATCAGGCGACGTTGAGCGAATTCAAAGATCGGCCCGAATCTTGGCTGCAAATCGAGTTGAATCCCGCCTCGCCGATTCAGATGCAGGAGGTGTTTCAGGAGTTGGTCGCGGTCAAGCGGGTCAGCCTAGAAGAGGCCAAACGCTTAGGGCTCTATCACGAGGACGCAAAGGCCGGCTTCGACATCCCGCCGGAGAGCGTGGAAATCCCGTGCTGGCGCCATGCCTTGATCAGCTTCCCCCACCCCCTCCTCAAGGAGGGTCTGGTAATTCTGGACACCCCTGGGCTCAACGCCTTAGGTTCGGAGCCGGAGCTGACCCTGAGCATGTTGCCTAGCGCGCAGGCGATTTTGTTCGTCCTAGCGGCCGATACCGGAGTCACCAAGAGCGACATGGAGATGTGGCTGCATCACGTACGGGGCTCAGAGGGTAAAAACCAGCGTCACCTAGCCGTAGTGATGAACAAAATCGATACGCTCTGGGACGACATCCAGAGCGAGACCAGCATCGAACGCTCGATCCAGGCGCAGGTGAAAGAGATCGCTAGGATTTTGGGAATTCAGGAAGGGTTGGTTTTCCCGGTGTCGGCCAAGCAAGGACTGCTTGCCAAGGTCAAGGGCGACGCCAAGCTTTTGGAGAAAAGCCGCTTGGAACGGCTTGAGGATTATCTGGCCCAGGATGTCTTAGACGGCCGGCGTGAGTTCATGCGCCAGGCAGTGATCGCCGGGATTGGCCAGCGCGTAGCGGAATCGCTGACCGGGGTGGTCGCGGAGATTGCGCAGCTGCAGGGCAGATTGGACGAACTGCGCAGCTTAGATATCAATAACGAAGGTATGACTCGGCGGCTGCTGGAGGAGACGCGCCAGCAGCAGAGCTTGTACTTGAGGAGCGTAGATGGCTTCCAGGCCAGTCGTCCAGTGTTTGCCGCGCAGGTCAAGAGGATGCTGCAGGTGCTCGCGCCCACGCGCGTGGATCAGATCATCAAAAACCATACCCGAGCTATGGAAGCAAGCTTTACCACGTATGGGATGAAACAGGCCATGAAGGCGGTGTTCGACGATCTGGCCGTGGTCTTGCACGAAGGCGTCCAGGCGGTGGAAGAGACGCAGGCGCTGGTCAACGCGATCTATCGCAAGTTTGCCGAAGTGCCAGGCTATGGGGAGCTCAAACCGCCTTCTTTTTCCATCCGCGATTACCAGGTGGCGCTCGAAGACCTGTTCAACGAAGGCGAGGCGTTTCGGACCAGCCTGTCTTCCACTTTGCTGGAACAGCATCTGGTCATCCAGAAACTGTATGCCACGGTTCTCTCCAAGGCGCGCAAGTTGCTCCATCAAGTTCACCGCGAGACCGCCGGCTGGAGCGCGCTCGCCTTGTCGCCTTTGGTGCAGTGGATCAAGGGGTATAAGAAGCTGATCGAGCAGCGCTTGGGCGTGCTGCGCAAAGTCAACGAATCCAAAGAGTCGTTGGAGGCGGAGATCCAAAAACTGGAACAAGCCTTGGCGCCGCTGCTCGTCCAGCAGCGGGAGCTTAAGGCGATCGCAGCGCTGATCGAAGGCAAGGAAGCCAACGCCGCCTACAACGCAGAGGCGCCTTTGCTTGAATCTTTGCGATAGGCCAAGTCTTGAATCGGATGGCCCAAGCGCCGGCCGCGTTGTTCGTATTTGGTCAAAGGTCGGGGAGGGATTAAAGCCTGGGGATCGATGGCTTGCAGCGCCGGATACTGGCTCAAGATGCACTGGATGTGGTGGGCGTAGTCGGGCCAATCGGTCGCCACGTGGAGGATTCCCCCAGGTTGCAGCCTGCTTGCCAGAAGCGCCACGAACGGCGGTTGGATGAGCCGGCGCTTGTGATGGCGCTTCTTGGGCCACGGGTCGGGGAAGAAAATGTTGATCCGCTGACACGTTTCTGCCGCCAGGTCGCTTAAGAAATCGACCGCATCGGCGCAGCTAACCCGCACGTTTTCTAGCCCAAGTTGGGCCAGCCGCAGCAATAAGTGCCCAACGCCTGGGCGGTGGACTTCAACGCCTAGGTAGTTGAACTCGGGGAATCGGCTGGCCATCTCCACCAGGCTCTCTCCGTTGCCAAAGCCGATCTCCAAGATCAGCGGCGCCGGTCTAGGAAAGAATGCGCCCGGGTCGAGGGGGCGGTCAGTGGGGAGGCCATAACGCGGCCACAAGGTTTGCAACGCGCGCTCCTGCGCGGAGGTAAGCCGTCCCTCGCGGCGAACGAAGCTGCGGATCCGGCGGACGGGTAAAGTCGAATTGAATCTGGGCGGCTCGGTCATGGGTTTGGAGGCGCGTTGCGAGTTGTAAAAAATCAAAGGGTTTTTTATTATAGAAAAATTCAACTTGCGAGGCGCTCATGAAATCCGGAATTCATCCTGAATACCAACCCGTCACGATCACCTGTAGCTGCGGCAACGTCATTCAAACCCGTTCCACCCTTGGCCGCGACATCCACGTTGAAGTCTGCTCGGTGTGTCATCCTTTCTACACCGGAAAGCAAAAGATCGTCGATACCGCAGGCCGGGTGGACAAGTTCCGGCGCAAGTACGGAGGAGGGAATCCGGCTTAACGGCTTGCGCCGGGTTCCGCTTCGAGCAAGCGGCGCAAGGCCTTGATCGAGGCGCGGCACACTCCGCGCTTGGGGGTCGTGCGCAAGGCTTTGGGAGGATACAGCAAGGTTTCGGTCAAAAAGCCTTTAAAGTAAAAGCTTAAGACCGGAATCTTTGCCTCGTGGTTTCCCAGCTCGGCCGCGGTAACGTGCGGCTCTTCACGGTAAGGCAGCTTGGCCTCTATGAGCTTCCAGATCACCGCCTCGGGGGTGTCCGGAAACAGATGCAAAATAATGGGGCTGTACTCGCCGGCGGTGCCGTCGAGCACCCCGCCCACCAGGCGGGGGGAGAATTCGGCCAGAAATTCCATCGCTTCTAAGGCGATTTGACGCAAGCTGCGGATAAAGTCGGGCTGCTGCTGAAAGCGGAAAATCCTGTGGTATTCGTGCAAAGCCGCCTCGATGGCCTGATCGTCGGGCATTTCTTCCCAGCCTAGCCGCAAGCGTTGGGCGGCTTTGCGCTTGGCGGCGGAATAGTCGCGCACGCCTTCTTCTAAGATGATCCGCGCGCTCAGTTGGGCGATGCGGATGCGGTTGCGGTTGTGCGGTTCCATGGCGGCTTTAAAACAGCGAGTTCAAGATCGAATCCTGGGAGTTGCCCGGCTCGGGTGAGTTCGTCGCCGGCGCGTAAGCAGGCAAGTTGTCTTTGAGAAAAAATTCTACGATACCCTCCGGGCCGGTGCGCCGGCCGGTGGCCGGGTCGATGAACGCCGTCACCACTCCTTCCGGCATGGGAAAGGGATGCTCGGCTTGTCCGTCCAAAGCGGTTTGCATGTACTCGATCCACATCGGGAGCGCGGCCTTGGCGCCGGTCTCATCGGAACCAAGCGGCTCGGAAGAGTCAAAGCCCACCCAGCTGACGGTGACCCAAGGGGAAGCGTAGCCGTTGAACCAAGCGTCGCGCTGGTCGTTGGTGGTTCCAGTTTTGCCGGCCAAATCGGTGCGTTTGAGCTGCATCGCCTTGGCCGCCGTGCCTTGGCGCACGACGTCCTGCAACAGGGTATGCATCAGATAATGGATCTCCGGCGTCAGCACCCGAGGCGCAGCCTCAAGACAGTCCCTGCACGCTAGACGCGGACGAGTTTGGGCTACGACTTGCCCGTGATTGAGTTCGATACGGTCGATCAAAAAAGGTTCAACCCGAAATCCGCCGTTGGCGAATACCGCGTACATTTTTGCCATATCGAGCGGGGAGGCCGACCCACTGCCTAGGGCAAGGCTTGGCGTTCTAGGCAGTTGCTCGGGTTGAAAGCCAAACCGCAAAGCGGTTTGGATGACCCGTTCCAAGCCAATGGCTTGGAATAGGCGAATGGTCGCCAGATTGCGCGAATCGCGTAAAGCCACGCGCAAGCGGGTAGGGCCGTGGAATTTGCGGTGGTAGTTCTGCGGCCGCCATTCGGTTTTGCCGATGCGCAGCACCAAAGGCGCGTCGTTGATCACGCTGGCGGGAGTAAAACCGGCTTCCAGGGCCGCCGTGTAGATCACCGGTTTAAAACCCGATCCCGGCTGGCGCTGGGACTGGACGGCGCGGTTGAATTTGCTCAAGTCAAAATCGTAGCCCCCCACCAGCGCGAGGATGGCGCCGGTGCGGCTGTCTAGGGAGACCAAGGCGCCTTGAACCTTGGGAATCTGCGCCAGCCGCCAGCGGCCTTCGCGATCCCGGCGGACGCGGATCAGATCTCCTGGTTTGAGCACGTCGGCAATCGCGCGCGGATAAGGCCCGAGGCGATTGCCGCCCCATGCCGGCCGCGCCCAACGAATTCCCTCCCAATCCAAAGCGACGATCTGGCCGGAGAGCAGTTGCACGCTTGCTCGTTGGGTTTGGTTGTCTATAGCCTGAACCAGACCGGGCAAAGTCGCGCCGGCCGGCTTAAGTTGCGCCAGAGCTTGACGCTTTTCGACTTCGCTAAGGCGCGCTCCGAGATGGCCTTCTACCCCCCGGTAACCGTGCCGCTCGTCATAAGCGTGGAGCGCGTTTTGCACCGCCGCCTCGGCCGCTGCCTGCAGCCGGCTGTCGAGTGTGGTCGTGACGCGATACCCGCGGGTATAGAGGTCCTCGCCGTAGCGTTCGTAGAGCAAGGTACGCACCCATTCGACCGCATAAGGCGCCTGCGGTTTGGGTTGATCTACAGAAACGGCGACCGGGCTCAAAAGCGCTTTTTGGTATTGCTCCTCGCCGATAAAGCCCAGTTCCAGCATGCGTTTTAAAACGTAGTCCCGGCGGGCTTTGGCGCGCTCGGGGTCGGCAGCGGGATTGAAACGCGAAGGGGCCTTGGGGATCCCTGCAAGCATCGCGCTTTCGGCAAGATTCAATTCAGCTAAGGATTTACCGTAATAAATCTGCGCGGCGGCAGCGACCCCGTAGGCGTGTTGACCAAGGTAAATCTTGTTCAGATAGAGCTCGAGGATTTCTTCTTTGCTCAGTGCCTTTTCGATTTTGCGCGCCAATAAAATCTCCTTGAGCTTGCGCAGATAGGTTTTCTCCGGACTCAAAAAGAAATTGCGCGCCACCTGCATGGTGATGGTGCTGCCTCCCTGACGCTTACGACCGGTGCGCAGAAGTTCCCAAGCCGCGCGCAGCAACCCTTGCAGGTCGACCCCCGAATGCTCATAAAAACGCGCGTCCTCGGCGGCTAAAAAGGCTTGAATGAGGGGTTTTGGAATCTCCTCGATCTTGACCGGGATGCGCTTTTTTTCCCCAAACCGGGCAAGCAATTTGCCGTCGCGGCTGTAGATCTCTAGCGGAGTTTGGTATTCCACAGCTTTGAGGCGGCTGGGGTCGGGAAGCTGGGGGGCGAGGTGGAAATAGGCGGCGGCCAAGCCAGCGAGCAGTAAACCTGCCGTTGCCGTAAGCCAGGCCAAGCCCTTGCAGAGTGCACGCATGGAGTTAAATCCGAAAAGTCTTGAAGGGTGCGGTTTTTTTAACCGGTCACAATTTGGTCGCCTGGCACCCAGTCGATTTTTGATTTTTAACTATACTACAAACTGTGACCGGCACCTGAAGCGTTCTGAAATCGCGGAAGATTCAAAAGTTTTGTTGCCGAAGGAAACATAACGGCTATGTTGTTCAAACGCAAACGCCCCCCTTTGCTTGGCATCGACATCAGTTCCGCCGCGGTCAAATTGCTCGAACTGAGCAAGCAAGGAGCTCGCCTCCGGGTCGAGAGCTTTGCCGTTGAGCCTCTGCCGGCGGACGCGGTGGTGGATAAAAACATCGCTAGCGTGGAAGCGGTCGGCAAGGTGATCAAATCGGTGGTCAAGAAATCCGGCACCCGCTTAAAACACGCGGCGGTGGCGGTGGCCGGGTCGGCGGTGATCACCAAAGTCATCACCATGCCGGCTTCCTTGTCTGAGCGCGAGCTCGAAGACCAAATTGCATTAGAGGCCGATCAATATATTCCCTACCCATTAGAAGAGATCAATCTCGACTTTGAAGTTTTGGGCCCAAACGCCAAAAATCCCGAACTCAACGACGTGCTTTTGGCGGCATCGCGGCGCGAAAACGTAGACAACCGGGTGGCGGCGTTGGAGTTGGCCGGACTTAAGGCGGCGGTCGTGGACGTGGAAGTGTATGCGCTAGAGAACGCGTTTGCTTTGCTCAAGCGACAGTTGCCACCGCTGCCGGCGGATCGCGCGGTCGCCGTCGCTGACGTGGGGGCGATGATGACCACGTTCAACGTCCTTCATCAAGGCCGGATCATCTACACCCGCGAGCAAGGATTTGGCGGCAAGCAATTGACCGAAGAGATTCAGCGCCGGTACGGCCTGTCCTACGAAGAAGCCGGCTTGGCGAAAAAGCAGGGGGGCTTGCCGGACAGTTATACGAGCGAGGTGCTGGAGCCGTTCAAGCACGCCATGGTGCAACAGATCGGGCGGTCGCTGCAGTTTTTCCTGTCTTCCAATTCCCACCGCGAGGTCGGGGCTTTGGTGCTGGCCGGAGGCTGCGCCTCGATCGGCGGGATGGACAAGCTGGTGGAACAGAAATTGGGTCTGCCGACGTCGGTCGCCAACCCGTTCGTAGAAATGACCTTAGCCCCGCGGGTGAACGCGCAGGCGCTCAGGTTGGAGGCTCCGGCCATGATGATCGCCTGCGGTTTAGCGATGAGGAGTTTTGACTGATATGGCGCGCATCAATTTACTGCCCTGGCGCGAGGAGCTGCGCCGGCTTGAACAGCGGGATTTCCTTGCAGCCTTGAGTTTAGGCCTTTGCTTGACGGCGTTGGGGATGGTGGCGGTGCACTGGGCGATCGCCGACCGCATCGAGTATCAACAGCAACGCAACCGCTATCTTTCCGAGCAGATCGCTATTTTGGACCGCAAGATCAAAGAGATTCAGGACCTGGAGAAACAGCGCGAAATGCTGGTCTCCCGCATGGAAATCATCCAGCAGCTTCAGATCAGCCGCCCGGAGATCGTGCATTTGTTCGACGCGCTCGCTCGGACGCTGCCGGAAGGGGTGCATCTGACTAAATTTATCCAGGTCGGGGACAACCTGGAAGTGCATGGGATCGCCCAATCCAACGCCCGGGTTTCAGCCTACATGCGCAATCTCGAGGACTCGCCGTGGCTGGAAGACCCCAGGCTGCAGATCATCGAGTCCAAAAGCGCCGCTAAGGAGCGCCAAGGGGTTTTTGCCTTGAAGTTCAAACAGGAACACGCCAAATCCGGGGATAAGTCATGAATCTTGCCGAAATCAATTGGGACCTCGAGGAGGTCGGCTCCTGGCCGACGCCGGTCAAGATCGCCGTGATCGTCGTGCTTTGTTTGGCCGTCGGCGGAGTGTGGTTTTACCTCGACACCCAGGACCAGTTGGCCGAACTAGAACAGGTCCGCGCCCAAGAGCAAGGGCTTAAGGACGCTTTCGCCGCCAAGCAGAAAAAAGCCGCCAATCTGGAAGAGTACAAACAACTCCTCAAGGAGATGGAAAGGGTCTTTGGCGACATGCTGCGTCAGTTGCCGAACAAGGCCGAAGTTCCCGAACTGCTCGTGGACGTATCGCAAACCGGGCTGGCGGCCGGTCTTGAGTTCGAGCTGTTCCAGCCGCAGGAGGAGATCAAAAAAGAGTTCTACGCCGAGCTGCCGATCAAGGTCCGGGTAACCGGCAAGTACGATCAGTTGGGAACCTTCGTCAGCGGTCTGGCCGCCCTGCCCCGGATTGTGACGGTGCACGATGTGGCCATAGAGCCCAAGGACGGCAAGTTAGTCATGAGCGCGGTGCTCAAGACCTATCGCTACTTAGACGAGGAAGAAATCGCCGAAGCTAAACCTCCAAAGCGGTGATCGAGATGAGAATGCGCGTATTTATCTGCTTGGGATGCGCGTTGCTGGTTGGCTGTAGCGAGCGGGATTTGTCCGATCTGGAAGCGTACGTGGCGGAGGTAAAGGGAAGGCCCAAAGGCGCGATCGAGCCGATGCCGGAGATCAAGCCGGCGGAAACGTTTGTGTTTGATCCGGAAGGATTGCGCGATCCGTTCGTTCCTGAAAAACCCACCCCGCCGCCCCAGGTGGCGGTGGCCGGCAGCGGCATCCGGCCGGATCCGACCCGCCCGAAAGAGGAGCTCGAAGCCTATGCCTTGGATAGCCTGAGGATGATGGGCACGATCAAGAAGGACGGCGTCCTGTGGGGGCTCGTGCAAACGTCCGAAGGCACGATCTACCGGGTCAAGCCGGGAAATTATATGGGCCAGAACCACGGCCGCATTACCCAGATCGCCGACGACCGGATCGAGTTGGTGGAAATCGTGCCCGACGCCCCTGGCACCTGGCGAGAGCGACAGGCGAGCCTAGCCTTGGCGCAGTAGAAATTGGTTAGCGTGGGAGAGGGAAAAGTCATGGGTTATCGAAAGTTCGCAAATGCGGGAGGAAAAGTTGTTCTAGCCTGGTGGGTTGGCTGGTTGTGGCTTGTATCCTGTCAGGTGGCGGCAGTCGAGCTGCAAGACATTCAGTTTGCCACCCTCGCGGGAGACAACGTGCAGCTAAGGTTTGTGCTCGACGGTCCGGCCGAAACCCCAAAGGTATTTCATACCGACAACCCCGCCCGCCTGGTGCTCGACTTTGCGGGCGTGAAAAGCGCTTTGGGGAAGAAGACCGTTCCGGTCAACACCGGCGTGCTGACCGAGGTCAACGTCGTCGAGGGAGACGGCCGCACCCGCTTGGTGGCCAACCTGGTGTCTTTGGTGCCGTATGAACTCAGCGCCGAAGGCAACGAAGTCCGCTTGCTGCTCAAGAACGCCGGAGCGGTGGCTACCACGGCGCAATTTGCCCCGCCTTCGGGCCTTCCCACGCAGAGGATAGAAAAAATCGACTTTCGCCGCGGACCCCAAGGGGAAGGGCGGGTGCTGGTGTATCTGAAGGATCCCAATGCCCTGGTGAACTTGCGTCAGGAGGGCGGAAAGGTGGTGGCCGAGTTTTTGGATACCGAGCTGCCCAAGCAGCTGGCCAAGCAGCTGGACGTGCTCGATTTTGCCACCCCAGTCAAGACCATCGAAGCCTTCTCCGACGGCCGCAAGACCCGCCTGGTCATGACCCCGGCCACCGCCGATTTCGACTATTCCTCGTATCAGACCGACAAGCTCTTGACGATCGAGTTTAGGCCTTTGACCCGCGCCGAAAAGGAAGAGCTCGAGAAGAAAAAGTTCCCTTACGTCGGCGAGCGCCTCTCGCTCAACTTCCAGGACATCCCGGTGCGTTCGGTGCTGCAGATCCTGGCCGATTTCACCGGCCTCAACATCATCGCCGCCGACTCGGTCCAGGGCAACGTGACTTTACGCCTCAACAACGTGCCCTGGGACCAGGCTTTGGACTTGGTGCTCAAAGCCAAGGGATTGGGGCAGCGCCGGGAAGGGGAGGTGATCTGGGTGGCGCCTTTGGATGAAATCATCGCCCTGGAAAAGAAGGAACTCGAGCACGTCTCGTTCCGCGAGGAAAAAGAGCCGCTAAAGACCGAGATCATCCAGCTCAACTACGCCAAGGCGGCCGATATCTTGAAAGTGCTCAAAGGGATGCAGCAGCAGGCCCAGCAACCGCAGGCGCCTCAGGCATCGAATGCGCCGCAGTTTGCCCCCCAGTACGCGACCACCTTCGAGGAGCCCAGAATTGGCGAAGAAGCGGTCGCCGGCGGCAGCATTCTGTCTCCGCGCGGGGAGGTCAACGCGGACGAGCGCACCAACATCTTGATCGTCAAGGATACCCCCTATCACCTGGAAGCGATCCGCAAGCTGGTAAGCACTCTGGACCGCCCGGTCCGGCAGGTGCTGATCGAGTCGCGGGTGGTGATCGCCAACGACGACTTCAGCCGCGACCTGGGGGTGAGGCTCAACGCCGCGCGCAACACCGGCAGCCCCGGCAAGACCCAGACCCTGCTCGGGGGGATTTTGGGCAACAACAACGGCATCGTCGATTTACCGGCAGCGATCGGCCCGGGGGCCGGAGGGGGCTTGGGGATCGCAGTGTTCAAGCTCAACCAGTTTTTGATGCAGTTGGAACTGTCGGCCCTGCAAGACGAAAACCGCGGCGATGTGATCTCCATGCCCAAGGTGGTGACCCAAGACCAGACCACCGCCCGGATCGAGCAAGGCGAAGAGATCCCCTACCAAGTTGTAGGGACTGCCGGTGGGGGATTGGCCGTCCCGCAAACCCAATTCAAGAGAGCGATGTTGAAGCTCGAGGTCACGCCCCACATCACCCCCGACGACAACGTCATCATGGACATCCTGGTGACTAAGGATTCGCGTGGAACCCAAACCGTGAACGGCCAACCGCCGATCGACAAGCGTGAGATCGAAACCACCGTCCAGGTGGCCAGCGGCGAGACGGTGGTTTTGGGCGGCATCTACGAGACCACGCGCAACAAGACCGCCAACAAGGTGCCGTTCTTCGGCGATCTGCCGGGCTTTGGCTTTCTGTTCCGGCGCGACCGGAATATCGACAACAAGCGCGAACTGCTCATCTTCATCACGCCGCGGATCCTGAAGGAAGCCATGGCGATGCAGTAAGGGGGAACAGAATGGCGAGTAAGTCAAGCGATAGGAAAAAGGTCATGAAGCTAAAAGCGATCACGATAGCGGTGGGATTGGCGTTGGGGGTGAGTAATTTCGTCCACGCCGACCTGCTGGACCAATTGCGCACTCAGACCGGCGGTGTCTTCAGCGGCGGAACCGGCGGGGGCGGAACCGGCGGGGGCGGAACCGGCGGGGGTGGAACCGGCGGGGCGGTCACGCCGCTTTCCGAGGTCGAGCCCAACGACACGCCGCAGACTGCAACCCCGCTGATTCCCGGCCAACCCCAAAGCGGGGCGTTTCAGGCAAGCGGCGACCAGGACTGGTACCGGTTCCGCGTCACTCAGGCCGGCACTGCGGCCACGCTCGAACTCCCACCGCAGCGCCGCGGCTTGCAGCTGAGCTTACAAAGCGCCAGCGGCCAGGTGCTCGCGCGCTTTCAAAGCAGCGATAAAGACACCCGTAAATTCGCGTTGGCGTTGCCGCAACTTGGCGATGTCTTCCTGGTGGCCGAATCGCTGGGAGCCTCAAGCTATGTTTTTACCCTTTCTGGAGACGGCATCGGCCCGCCGCTCACCGGTCCCGGCGGCCTGCCGGAGGGGGCGCTGATTGAGGTCGAACCCAACGACCGCCCCGAGACAGCCACGGCTTTAAAACCCGGCACCTTTCACGGCGGGCAAGTGGCTTCCAATGATCCCGATTTCTTCCGCCTCCAGGCGACGGCGGCAGGCTCTGTCGAGGTGTTTCTGCCTGGCTCGGGCGGGGAGTTTAGCTTGACGATCCTGGATGCTTTTGGCCGAATCCTGGCCAGTCAGAAAAGCGCTGGGTTCGATCAGACCTTCACCGTGGTGGTGAGCGCGCCGGGGGATTATTTCGTGCAATTGTCCTCGCCGGCGGCCGCGCCCGTCCCTTATCTGTTCAAGCTGAGCGGCGATACGCTCCAATTGCCGCTGGATCGCCGCAACGAGTTTCTGCGCCAGGCCCAGCGCGAGGTCGAACCCAACGACAGCTTGGTCGCGGCCAATCCCATCGTGCCCGGCCAGCCGGTGGCCGGGCAACTGCGCGTCAAGGAAGACGAAGATTGGTTTGCCTTGCGCACGGTCCAGGCCAACACGGTGATCAACGTAGAGATGCCCAAAGGACCGGCCAAGTGGAAGATTTCGCTCTTCGATGCCGCCGGCAACCTGCTCGATCAAAGAGAAAGCCTGACCGACGGCGACCTGGTGTTCTCGGCCACCATCGAGCGCGTGGGCAAGTTTTATCTGGCCATCGCCGGGGTCGACGACACCCGCGCCGATTACGTCTTCAACGTCACCGGCTCTGGCCTGCAGAACCCGAGCGACCGCAACCCCAACGCCAACTTCCACAACGTCGAACTCGAACCCAACGACGCCGTCAAAGACGCCAACCCCTTGACCTCGGCGGTGCGCCTCGTTGGCCAGTTGCGCAACGGCTCGGACGTCGATCTGTTCAAGATCGACAGCCCCGGCAACGAGATCCTCTCCGTCGAGCTGTGTCCGGGCAGCGCCGCCTGCGCCGCGCAGATTTCCCAAAATTCCGGGCCGTGGGTGGTGTACGTGTTCAACGCTAAGCTGACCCAAAGCCTGCTCGATCAGACGGTGCCGTTGACCGTTTGCGTGGGGGATGAGCCGGTCACTTCGTCGGTAAAACATCTGTATTTGTCCTTGAATAAGGGATTATTGGATTCAGCGCTGATGGGCGTGATCGACCCGGCTTTCGGCGCCAGCCGCAAACTCGAGATCGGGCTCAAAGAGCCGGGGACCTACTACTTGGCGGTCTCGGCATCGCTGAAGCGGCAGCAAGACGGTAGCGTGGTGCAGACTGCAAAGAATGTGGCGTGCGGGAAGATCCCCGATCCTAACGATCCTACCAAGTTGATAGACAGGAAGATTACAGAAGAAAAAATTGTGGTTGAACCCTTCAGCGACGACCAATACGATCTTCAAGTCGTCCAGACCGGCCTGACCCCCGCCCTGGCCGGAAGCAGCGCGCAGAGCCAGCTTCTGGCCGAGGACCGGGTGCAGGTGCCGGTGGTGGAAATCAACGGCGTCGAATACGGCGCCGAGCTCAGGCTGATCCGCGAAGGCGGCAAGCCGTTTTTAGAGCTGATCCGCATCGAGCCGCTCGGCACCGCGGTGGCGGGGAACGATGTCGACTCCCTGCGGCGCCAGGCCTTGCGGGCGACGCTTACAGGCGACATCGTCCACGTTCCCTTGGCCTTCTACAACGGCCATTATTACGCCGGCACGCTGCGCCTGCTTGAAGACCAGGGCCGCTTGCTGCTTGAGGTGCTTTCGGCCACCGAGCTGGATTGAGCGTTTGCGAAACGGCGCTTTCAAGGCCAGGCATAGACCTGGCCTTTTTGTTATCCTGTTACGATGAAACGCGGGGGCAATATTTTTTTGATCGGCCCGATGGGGTCGGGCAAGACCACCATCGGCCGCCTGTTGGCCAAAGCCATGGGCCTTAAGTTCTACGACAGCGATCGGGAGATCGAGCGCCGCACTGGGGTAAGCATCCCCCTGATCTTCGAGTACGAGGGAGAAGAAGGGTTTCGGCGGCGCGAGCACGAGGCGCTTGTCGATCTGGTCAGGCGCTTTAACATCGTGCTGGCCACCGGCGGCGGGGCAGTGCTCCGCGAGGACAATCGCGAGCTGTTGCGCCGGCACGGGTTTGTCGTATATTTAAAATGCCCGGTGGACAAGCAATGGGAACGCACGGCGAAAGACGATCAACGGCCGCTGCTCAAGACCCCCGATCCCAAAAAGCGCTTGGCCGAACTGATGATCGTGCGGGCGCCGCTGTACGAGGCGATCGCCGATCTTATCGTCGATACGGGGTCCTGTTCCAGCCGGCAGGCGGCCAAAAAAATCCAGCAAGCTTATGCAGACCTTGATCGTTGAGCTGGCCGAACGCAGTTATCCGATTTATATCGGCGCGGGATTGCTCGCGCGGCCCGAGCTGTTCAATCGCCATTTGGCCGGCCAGCAAGTCTTGGTCGTGACCAACACAGTGGTCGGGCCGTGGTATCTAGAAAAAGTCATGGACGCGATCGAGGCGCCGAGCAAAGCCGAGCTTGTGCTTCCGGATGGAGAAAGCTACAAGACTTTGGCCACGGTCGAGCGGATTTTCGATCGCCTTTTGGAAAAGCGCTTTAGCCGCAACGCCACGCTGGTCGCTTTGGGCGGCGGGGTGATCGGCGATCTGGTCGGTTTTGCCGCCGCCTGCTATCAACGCGGGATCGCTTTCATCCAGGTGCCGACCACGCTGCTCGCCCAGGTCGATTCCTCGGTCGGCGGCAAGACCGGAGTGAACCACCCGCTGGGCAAGAACATGATCGGGGCGTTTTATCAGCCCCGATGCGTGATCGCCGACACCCAGGCGCTCGATACCTTGCCGGATCGAGAACTGCGCGCCGGCCTCGCCGAGGTGATCAAATACGGTCTGATTGCTGATGCGGCCTTTTTTGCCTGGTTGGAAGAAAATATGGCTAAGCTCTTAAACCGCGACGCGCAGGCTCTGGCGTACGCCATCGAGCGTTCCTGCCGGATCAAGGCGGAAGTCGTGGGGGCCGACGAGCGCGAATCCGGTCTTCGGGCGATCTTGAACTTCGGCCATACTTTTGGCCACGCCATTGAGGCCGCCACCGGTTACGGGCGCTATCTGCACGGCGAGGCGGTGGCGATCGGAATGTGCCTGGCGGCGGAGTTGTCGCGGCGGCTGGGACTCATCGGCTTGGCGCAGGTCGAGCGCATCGTGGCTCTGATCGAGCGTGCGGGGCTGCCGATCTTGCCGCCTGCCTTGGACAGCGAGCAGTGGTTGGCGTGGATGGCCGTGGACAAGAAGAACCTCGACGGCAAGCTGCGCCTGATCCTGTTAGAAACGCTCGGACGGGCCGCCTTGCCGCAGCCGGTCCCAGGAGAAATTCTCAAAGCGACCTTAGATGAGTACCGCAGAACTTTTTGTTGACGTGGATAGTGCAAAGGCTTCCCACGCCGCGGGGGGATACGATTTTCTCTCCCCCGAGCGCCAGCAAAAATACGACTTGCTCGTGCATCTTCTGGGCAATCTGGAGCAGCCGGTGTTTTTGTCCGGACCGGAAGGAATCGGCAAATCCGCGTTTCTTGCCCGGTTGCGCGACCATCCTCCGCCGAAGTGGCGGGTTTTTTCGCTTACCGCCTCCCCGCAGACGACCTTAGAGCAGGTGCAAAAAGCGCTCGCTGAAGCTTTGGCGGCCAAGGGCCAACGCGAGGTCGTGGTGCTGGCGTTGGACGACGCCGGTCGCCTGGCTCCGGGCGTGCTCGATGCGATCTGCCGCTTTGCCGTCCAAACCGCCGATTTAGGTCTGCTCGCCGCCTTGCGCCCCGATGAGCTGCATCTTAAGGCGGTCAGCGATCCGTGGGCGGTGGGCGAGGCGCAGGTGATCGAATTGCCCCCTTTGAGCGAGCAGCAGTGCGCCGATTACTTCGAACGCTTGTGGCTGCAGCGCGGTCGGAGCGGGGAGCCCGACCCGGAGCTGGTGCAGGAAATCTATAGGCGCACCCACGGAGTGCCAGGCTGGATTCAGCACGAGGTGGTGGAATTGTTCGGCAGACCGCCGCTGCGCTGGCATTTGGCCTTGGCCAAACCGGTTTATCTGGCGCTCGGGGTAGTAGGGATCGCCGTTGTTGCGGTGACCTATTGGCAGTCGAGGCAGCACGCGAGCGAGTCGGTCTTGCCGCTTTCTCCCGCGCCAAGCGCCGATCCGATGGCGGCGTCTGCCCCGCCGGGGGTTGCTGCCCCCCCATCCCCTTTGGCGCCGAAGCCGCCTGAGAAAGCTCAAGGTGAAATCACCGAGCCGGTGGCGGTGGTCGTTCAGGCGCCTGCAGCTGAGGTCGCGGCGGGCGAGGAAGCCCAAAAGGAAGCAAAAGATGAATCTGCGCCACAGAGCGAATTGCCGCCGCCCAATCCGGCGTTGCCGGTAGAGAAAGCTCCATCCGTTTCTTCCAAGCCGCAGGCGACGGAGGTCCGAAAGCCGGCGGCGGAAGCGGTCAAAGCGAAGGAGGGGCGGCCGGTGGTGGAGAAATCGCCGCCTGCGCCTCCGAAATCACCGCCGGCGGCGGAAGCTCAAAAGCCGGTAGGCGAACCTCCTAAAACCCAAGACGCGGCGTCGGAAGTCGCCAAAACCGCCGGAATCCAGCCGCGGGAGTGGGTGCTCAAGCAGCCCTCTTCCCGTTTTGCGCTGCAGATCGGCTTTTTCCGCGACCCCAAAGCGTTGGCCGAATTTGCCCGGCGCCACCCCAAACTCCGCCCGCTGGCTTATTATCCCAAGGGCAACGGGTATGTCCTGTTGTACGGAGCGTTTTCCAGTATAGACGAGGTGCAGCAGGCCACCCGCAAGCTGCCGCCGGAGATCGGCCAAGCCTCGATCTGGCGGTTTAAATCGATTCAAGGCGCAGCCCGTACCAATCCATGAGGGAGCTTTTGTGACGATTTTGCTCGACGCTTTGCTTCGCCGCCCCGTGCCGCGTACTCCCGTCTGGTTCATGCGCCAGGCGGGCCGCTATCTTCCCGAATACCGCAGAGTGCGTGCCCAAGCCGGGAGTTTTATGAATCTTTGCACCCACCCAGAACTGGCTTGCGAGGTCACTTTGCAGCCCCTGCGCCGATTTCGTTTGGACGCGGCGATCTTGTTCTCCGATATTCTCACCATCCCGGCGGCGATGGGGTTGGGCCTGGGCTTTACCGAAGGCGAGGGGCCAAAGTTTGAGCGGCCGATCCGCAGCGAACAAGACATCGCCCGCCTGCCGCAGATCGACCCGGAGGTCGAGCTCGGCTACGTCCTGGAGGCCGTGCGGCTGATCCGAAAGGAGCTTGACCGCAAAGTGCCGCTGATCGGCTTTGCCGGGAGCCCTTGGACGCTCGCGACGTACATGGTGGAAGGCGGCAGCAGCCGCGATTTCAAGCGCGTCAAAACCTTGCTCTACGACCGCCCCGAACTGATGCGCTGCCTGCTGGCCAAGCTGGCGGTGGCCGTGGCCGATTATCTGAACGCGCAGATCGCCGCCGGCGTAGATGTAGTGATGCTGTTTGACACCTGGGGCGGAGTGCTGGCCAGCCAGGACTATTTTGAGTTTGCCTTAGCTTCGGCGCGGCAGGTGCGCGAGCGGCTCACTTTAAATCCCGGCGGCAAGGCGATCCCGGCCATCTTGTTCACCAAAGGCGGGGGATTGTGGCTGGAGGCGATGGCGGAGGCCGGGTTTGACGCCTTGGGGCTGGACTGGACCTGTGACCTTGGAGAAGCTAGGCGGCGCGTCGGGGATAAAGTGGCGCTGCAGGGCAATCTCGATCCCATCGTCTTGTACGCGAGCCCTAAGACGATCCGAGCTAGGGTGGCGCAGATTTTGGATCGTTTCGGCCCGGGTACCGGCCACGTCTTCAACCTCGGGCACGGAATCTTGGCAGACACCGATCCTGGCCACGTGGAAGCGATGGTCGAGGCGGTGCACGAACTGAGCCCAGCCTATCACCGCTAGTTTCTTGCAAGTCCTTTTAAACCCAAGGGTTGACAAAACCCGCTAGGTGATTATGGTTAGGCTGGAGCCACCGCAGCAAGGGAGGTATCCATGAAAGGCAATGTTGATCAACTTTTTAGAAGGCCGACAGGCTGGGGCTTGAAATCGGGACTGGGGGTCGCCATTTTGCTGCTGAGCGGCTGTACCACTCTGGATCACGGCAGGATCGCGAAAAAACCGGTACTTTACGGCGATCCTGGCCATCGCCCTTTAGCGGCCTACAACCGCCCCTACCGCGTCGGCGGCCGCACCTATTATCCTCTCAAGAGCGCGCGCGGCTACCGCGAGCGCGGGCTCGCTTCCTGGTACGGCTGGGAATCCGGCGACCGTACTGCGATGGGCACGCGCTTCAACCCTAGGGCCTTGACCGCCGCCCATCGCACGCTGCCTTTACCGACCAAGGTGAAGGTCACCAACCTTAAAAACAAGCGTTCCGTGATCGTTACCGTCAACGACCGCGGACCCTTTGTCAAAGGTCGCCTGATCGACCTTTCCTATGGCGCGGCCAAGGCTTTGCGGTTGAACGGCGTGGCTCCGGTCGTGGTCGAAGCGCTCAATTGAATCGGCGCCAGTTTTTGGCGGCCGTGACCGGACTCGCTTTGGCAGGAATACGCAAGGATCAGGCCGCCGCGCCTTTGACTCTGTTTTTGTGCGGCGACGTGATGACCGGGCGCGGGATCGACCAGATCCTGCCCCATCCCAGCCGGCCGCAGCTGTTTGAACCCTACATGCGCTCCGCGCTTGGCTACGTCGAGCTGGCCGAACAGGTCTCAGGCCCTATTCCCAAACCGGTAGATTACGCCTATGTTTGGGGCGAGGCGCTTGCGGAGCTGGCGAAGATCCGGCCGGATCTGCGCATCGTTAACCTAGAAACCGCGGTCACCACCTCGGACGAGGCCTGGCCGGGCAAGGGCATCCACTACCGCATGCATCCTGAAAACGTCCAGGTGCTTAAGGCGTTTGGCATCGACTGCGGCGTGCTCGCCAACAACCACGTGCTCGACTGGGGAAGATTAGGGCTGCTTGAAACCCTAGCCACCTTACACCGCGTCGGTATCGCCACCGCCGGCGCCGGCCGCGATGCCGAGGAAGCGGGGGCGCCGGCTATCCTGGAGACGGGCAAGGCCAGGGTGCTGGTGTTCGCTTATGGCACCAAAGACAGCGGCGTGCCCTCGGAATGGGCGGCAGGGCCTGGACGCGCGGGGGTGAACGTGCTGGAGGATCTGTCCGCAGCCGACCTGGCGGGCGTTTCCCAAAGGGTGCGCGCCTACAAACGTCCGGGAGACGTGGCGGTGGTCTCCCTGCACTGGGGAGGCAACTTTGGCTTTGCGATTCCAAACGCCCAGCGCCGGTTCGCCCATGGGTTGATCGATGAGGCCGAAGTGGACCTGGTGCACGGCCATTCCTCCCATCACGTCAAAGGCATCGAGGTCTACCGCGGCAAACTGATCCTCTACGGCTGCGGGGACTTTTTGAACGATTACGAGGGCATAGGCGGCTACGAGGAATACCGCAGCGACCTGGGCCTGATGTATTTTCCCACCCTCGAGGTCAAAAGCGGCAGGCTGCTTAGCCTACGCATGGTTCCGACGCAAGTGCGTAAGTTTCAGATTCACCGCGCCCCCGAGGAAGGGGTAAGATGGCTGGTTGAGACTTTGAACCGCGAGGGGGAGCGCCTTGGCACCGCAGTGAAACTTGAGCCGGACGGCAGCCTGGCTTTAGTTTGGGCGTAATTTGCGCAAAGGAGAGAACTATGGGACCGATCTTGCACGCCTTAGGGCTACACATGCACCAGCCGCCGGGGAACTTAAAGCTTTTGCTCGACAGCAACCCCTGGGAGGCCGAGCAGATCATCCGCTGCTACGAGCGCGCGGTGCGCTATGCTTGGCAATACCGCGACGTGGCGCGCCTGCACGTGGGGTTTTCCGGCGTCCTGCTCGAGCAGTTTCAAGACCCGGAAATCATCGCCCGCTGCTCGAAGTTTGTGGACCTCCCCAAGATGCTGGAACGCTACGCCCAGGCCGACACGATCGAGTTGATCGGGATGGGCTATTACCACCCCATTTTCCCCTTGATCCCGCAGACCGATTGGGAAGACCAGCTTCTGGCCGGGCGCCGGATTGTGGAACAGGTTTTCGGGCGCGCCCCCAGAGGCTTCTGGCCGCCGGAGATGGCGTTCTGCATGGAGATGATCCCGGCTCTGGTCAAGGCCGGCTACGAATACGTGGTGGTGGACGGCGTCCACGTTCAACCCCAAAGCGGGGCAGTCGATATTTACCAGCCTTACCGGGCGAGCTACGGCGGGGCGACCATCACTGTCGTCCCGCGCGACCGCGACCTCTCCAACGCTCAGGAGTCGGGGTTGGATCCCAACTGGTTCTTCAACGAGGTAACCCACAAGCTCAGCCACTCGCCGCACCCTAACGCCCCGCGCCTGGTAACCACCTGGTCGGACGGCGAAAACGGCGGCTGGTTCCGGCAGATGCACGAGGAATCGGGGTTTTTCGGCCGTTTCTTCGCCCCCTACATGGAGACGGTGCGCGCCGGCCGCTCCCCCATTCGCCCCGTGACTATCGGTGAGTACCTGCGCGAGCATCCGCCGATCGAGACGGCCGCCGTGCGCACCGGCGCTTGGAACGTGGGGGCGACCTCCGGGATGGACTTCTCGCAGTGGGCGGGGACGGACAGCCAAAAGCGGGCGGTGGAGAAAATCTGCCAGACGAGCGCCCGCTACTGGCGGCTCAAGGCGCAGGAAAATCGGCTGTCCGCGCGCGGCAAGGAGGCGCTGGCCAAAGCCAGAAAGCTGATCCTGGAAGGGGAGACCAGTTGTTTTCTGTTCTGGGGCGAGGCGTGGGTGCCGGAACTTTACAAGCGCACCGAGCCGGCAGCCAGGTACCTGGACGAAGCCGAGGCGGAGCTTCGCTGAGCTGATTTTTGCAGCTGGGTGGCAAGTCGGGTTGGATGGGCCGTGGCGATCAAAGCAGCTTGACCAGCGCCGCGACCACGCCCACCGCGACCACCAGCAAACTGCCGAGCTTGATCACCATCCGGTACTCTAAGTCTTTAAGATCGCGCCTGAGCTCGGCGATGTCGTGTTTGAGCTCGGCGCGCACTTCCTCGATGCGTCGGTGCGTCTCGGCGATATCGCGCTTGAGCTCAGCGCGCACTTCCTCGATGCGCCGGTGCACCTCGGCGAGGTCGCGCTTGAGTTCAGCGCGGGTGTCTTCGATTTGGCGCTCAAGATTTAAGATGTCCTGCTTGCTGGCCAGGTGCGCCTCAAACAGCTCGGCCTCGGCCTCGGCCAAAGCTTCCGCCTGCTGCTCGCTGAAGCCGGCTTCCTTCAGCCGCTTGGCGAACTTTAAGGTGTCAAACGCGACCGCGCTCATGACTTGACCCAAATCCAATCTTCTTTTTTTTAATTTTACCCTAACTTCATCTATCAGTCGGCCGGATTGGGCTATACTGCAAACGATGGTTGGATTATTGCGCAAACATGACGGCTTTCGACTATACCACCGCTTTTTCGCGCAACTTGGGGTTTTTGAGCGCCGAGGAACAAGCGCGCCTTAGAAAGGCCCGCGCGGCGATCGCAGGTCTCGGCGGCACCGGCGGCGCCCAGGCCCAGGCGTTGGCGCGTTTAGGGATAGGCCGCTTCACCCTCGCCGACCCGGATACCTTTGAACTTGCCAACTTCAACCGCCAGGCCGGGGCCTTCATGCACACGATCGGGCGCAACAAAGCCGAGGTCACCGCCGAGATCATTCAGGCGATCAACCCCGAGGCCGAGATCCGCCGCTTGGACGAGGGCATTGGTGTTAAAAATATTGACAGCTTTCTCGACGGAGCGGACGTGGTCATCGACTCGCTCGATTTTTACTGTTTCGAGGAGCGCTTCCTGCTCTATTCCAAAGCACGTGAGAGAGGGCTTTGGGTGCTGACCGCCCCGCCTTTGGGATTTGGGTTTACCATGCTGTGCTTTGATCCCAAGGGAATGAGTTTTGAGGAGTATTTTGATTTTCATCCCGGCCTGAGCGAGTGCGAGCGCCTGATCGCCTGGATCGCCGGGCTTTGTCCTAAGCTTTATCCTCTGCGCTATCTGAACCGCGAGCAAATCAGCCTGGCAGGAGGCCGGCTGCCTTCGGTGGGGGCGGCGCCGTTTCTGATCGCCGGAGCGATCGCCGCCGAGGTCGCCAACCTCTTGACCGGCAAATTCCCCCCGCTTGCGGTCCCTGCCGTCTATCAGTTCGACCCTAGGCTGAGGAAATTTTCTTTGCGGACTTACCCCTGGGGGATGAAAAGCCCCTTGCAGAGGCTGCGCCGAAGAATGCTTGCCAAGCGGCTTTTCTAAAAAAACAGCCCCCACAACGGGGGCTGTCTTAAAGCCAAATAACTTTCGCTCAGGCCAAACGCCGCCGCAGCCCAAGGCCTAAGAGGCCGGCGCCAAACAGGGCCAAGGTGGCCGGCTCGGGGACGTATTTTTGCATATTGATCGTGGTGGAGTGCGCAAAAGCCCCGTTGTCATTGAGGCCTTGCCCACCCGTTACGTTGGAGTTGCCCGTGAGGTTTACACACCCATCGGCTCCCCCTGTGCACAATAGGCTTGGCCTGCCGGTTAAAATGTTATGTAAAATCACTGGTTCAACTGCGTTATAAATGGTGCTTAAGCCGAAGGCAACGCTAACGATGGGGAGGTTATTGTTCAGCCCCAAAGCAGTTTTGATGTTTCTAGCACCAGATACAAGGATAGTGGCGGTCCAAAACTCGTCCGGATCGCCCAAGAAGCCGTCTACCTGTAGGAGAGTCCCCTTGCTTGCTTCGTCGATGCAGTCTGCCAGCGAGGAGCAGTTGGTGGCGCCAGCCAGCTTGCTTCTATCCAAAATGAGATCCCGATCCTCGCCGGTATCGTTTCCGTCTCCTACCACGTCGCTAGGATCGCCGTTGTTGATGAACAAGGCTGCGATCGCTCCTTCCCCTGCATTCCCTTGGGGCACGGTAGGATCCGGACCGTCCCCCAACGCCAGGATGGCGTTCAGCCCGCCGCTGTAAGGCACAAAGTTCCAACTGTTTGAAGCAGGATCGCTGTTTAGCTGAATCGCAGCGATTCCAGTGACTTCCTTGCCGGAAGGAATCCCGTTCTGCGCCGGCCCAATAGGATTGCCAAGTGGATCAACAGGGGTTTTGGTAAACGTGTTGAATGTGAAAACGGAGATGAGGACGTCGTTTTGTTGGATATCGCAAGCGGTACCAGAGCAAGTATTTGGATTAATCAGACCGGTACCGGGACGATACAAGAAGTCTATGTCATCGTCTTGGAAGGACCATAATTGCAGGCTGTTGGCGGGCCCGGCCACCGTAAGCCCCATGCTCAGTCCCAAAGCGGCTGTTAGTTTTTTGAGATTCATAGCTGTTACCTCTGTTTAGGGGTTTTATACCGTGCGAAAAATCTTCGCAATTTTAATTTAGCAGTATTCATGCCAATAATTTAATCTCTTGATTCATAAGGAGAGTTTTGCCTTTTGCAGCGCACCGCAAAAAGCGAGGGGCGATTTTGTAAAAAACTCTGACACCCGTTTTCCCCCGACCCCAGATCGAGCAATTCGCTAGCGCCCACGCTTTGGGCGAAGCGGCAGACGATAGGGGCGATATGGCGATAGGGCTGCCAGAGCCGGTGGATGGCGTTGAGGCAGTCCATGAAGCCTTCGCGGATCGGCCCGGGAAGCCAGGGTTGGTCGCAGAACTCAAAGGCCTGCACGCGCGGCAGGAACGAAGTTGCCGGTGTAAAATTTTCTGACACGTTAACGTCCTCCCTAAACGCGCCCCCAGGCGGCGAGTACCGCCCCGAGGCCGGTTGCATCCGGGCCAAAAGCCGGCTAAGCGCTTTTCCAGCGGCGCAAAGCCTCAAGTCCATTCGCAAAGCTCGATCGCCACCGGCGGCCTGCCTTGAGATAACTTCCGCCGGCCCTTCGGCTCGATGCGCTTTGATAAATTCGGTGGTCTTCTGGCGCCGGCATGAAATTCCCGCTGTAAAAATTGCTGACATTCAAAGCAGCTTGACCAGCGCCGCGACCACGCCCACCGCGACCACCAGCATCGCGCCCAGCTTGATCACCATGCGGTATTCCAGATCCTGAAGATCGTGCTTGAGCTCGGCGCGCACTTCCTCGATGCGCCGGTGCACCTCGGCGATGTCGTGTTTAAGTTCAGTCCGCACGGCTTCGATCTCGCGCTTGAGCTCGGCGCGGACTTCCTCGATCTCACGCTTGAGCTCGGCGCGGACTTCCTCAATCTCACGCTTGAGCTCGGCGCGGATCTCTTCGATCCGGCGCTGGGTCTCGGCGATATCGTGTTTGAGCTCGGCCTGGACTTCCTCGATGCGCCGGTGCACCTCGGCGAGGTCGCGCTTGAGTTCAGCGCGGGTGTCCTCGATTTGGCGCTCAAGATTTAAGATGTCCTGCTTGCTGGCCAGGTGCGCCTCAAACAGCTCGGCCTCGGCCTCGGCTAAAGCTTCCGCCTGCTGCTCGCTGAAGCCGGCCTCTTTCAACCGTTTGGCGAACTTTAAGGTGTCAAACGCGACCGCGCTCATGGGTTTGCTGAACCTCCCGTTGGGCTGGATTGGATGCTGCCCTCGGTGTAAAAAATTCTGACATTTTGTGCTTTGACTTTATCCGTCCCGGCGCCGCAGATTGTAGTCCGAAGCTTCGGCGATCGGCAATGCGCAAGCCTTAGCCGCCGATGTTTTCCAACGCGAACAGCTCGTAAGCGGGGGTTGCGTCGAGGCGCTGCTTTAGGTTGTAGGTTTGCTTGTTTACCCGACTGCGATAGATTTCCACCCATTGGCCGCTCCGCCAACGGCAGGCCGGGGCGAGCAGGCAAGCGGGGCGGTCGATGGCGGGCTGGGCCGGAAGGAGCAGCCCCCATTCCCGCCGAGGGGGCGCTAAGTCCATAGGCAGGCTGACCACGACCAAGCTGGCGGCAAAACTTAACAGTTCCACCCCGACGGCGATTTCTCCCTGGGGTTCCTGGCGCAACCATCGGATCGCGCCGACTTCGATTTCTCCCTGGGTGTGGTTGATCCCCAGGATTTCGCCTATCTTAAGCTGGGTGCAAGCGCGATCCAGCCAGATCAAGCAGTAGCCTTGGGCGCAAACGTCGGCGAACCGGCCTGGGAAACGGATTTTGCCGTGGCCTGGGATGGGGTTTAAAGACCGCGTCCAAAGGGCCTGGGCGTCGCTTTGGGCGGATTCTGCAAGTTGCTGGAAAGCGCTCGCCTCCGAGCGCAGGTCATTGCGTTGGGCCGGCTCGCTTTCCAGCGGCAAGAGCTTGAAATCGGCTGAAAATTCAGCATCGGCTGCGGCGGGCGGCGACTTGGGCAGCAAGGTGATTAGTTCCTGATTGGCCTGTCCCTCTTTAAGCAGCGCCGCGATCAATTCCGCAAGCCCTACGAGCAAAAGGCACTCTCTTTGCTCAGGCATCCTACGCCACTTGCGCTGTCTCGGGGCGCCCAGAACGTGCGCAAGGCGCAGCGCCAGTTTTTGCTCTCGGGGCGCTTGCCCATCGTTGGGGGTAGAGACCGACTCCAGCAGCCGCTGGACGACCGGGTGCGGATAGAGAAAGCGCAAGCCGGGGCGGGATCGGTTCTCCGACGGCAGGAGCTTGAGCGCGCGCGGCGGGGCAGAAGCTTCGCAGTCGAAGAAAAAACGCGCTTTTTGGTCGGGTACGGCGGGCCGGCGGTGGATTTCCGCATATCCGGCAAAGCGCGCCAAAAGTTGGTCGATGCGCTGCAACTCCCGCGGTCTAAAACGTCCCGGGCCGCAGCTTGCAAACAGCAGAACCCGCAGCAGTTGGGCGCGAAAGGGCGAGATCTCTCCGGAACCGGGCGCAGGCGGCAGGAGGGCGTGGGTTTCCAACAGCCGATAAACCCGATAAACCGTCTTCCAAAAGCCTTCCCCAGGCGGGTGGTAGACTTGGGCGCGGTGGCGCGCCAGGCGCGCGAGCCAGTCCAGCGCGTGTGCGAGGGTGAGCGAAGGTTTAAGTTTGGACGCCGGCGCGTCGAGGAACCCCGGCGCGAGGACCGCTTGAAGGTAGTTGATGGTCATTTGCCGGCTCAGCTCCAAAAGCTTATGGGCGGTCTTTCGATCCGGGTCGGACAAAGGCAGGGCGGAGTCGAGCAGGCGGCTTTCCAGCGCCTCGCTGAGCTGGATTGCCAAGGGTTGATGGAGTTTGAGCAGCCGCTCGCGTTGCGGCAGGGGAAGTTGCGCCTTGCCAAGCGCCTGCAGTCGGGCGATGAGTTGGGTGGCGGTCGGGTCGAGGTCGAGCTTGGCGAGTCCATTCAGCCAGGCTTGAACGCGCTCGGGATCGGTCAGATGGGCAGACACGCTGAAATTCTCTTGGAAAAAGTCGTTCTTCCCGCCTTAGTTTAGCCTAAAGGGGAAGCGAGAGCCGGCCTGTAAGCCGGGTTCTGTCGAGGGCAATCATTCCTCTAAGCGATCCACCCGGGAGCGCCGTGCGGGCCACACGCGGGAAAACTCCCAGCTCCCTGCTTGATCTTGCTCCAGGTGGGGTTTGCCGTGCCGCGGACTGTTGCCAGCCGCGCGGTGCGCTCTTACCGCACCGTTTCACCCTTGCCTGTGCCAAAAAGGCCATCGGCGGTCTGTTCTCTGTGGCACTTTCCATCGCCTCGCGGCGTCCAGGCGTTACCTGGCACCCTGCCCTGTGGAGCCCGGACTTTCCTCCCCTGCGCAAGGCAGGAGCGATTGCCCGGCCGACTCTCTATTAATATTAAACCAGAAACCTAAGGCAAAGTTTCAGGTTTGTGCGCTTTGTCTTGCCAGGCCAAGGCGGCGCGATAAAGCGCCTTGCGCGGCGCGCCAGTGATCTTTTCGGCCAGGGAGACGGCGGTGCGCAAAGGGCATTCTTGAAGCAATAGCCTAAGAACGCGAAGCGGGTCTGCGGTCAATTCCTCGCGGGAAGGCGAAGGCGCGCCCTCCAGCACCAGCACGAACTCGCCCTTTTGCCATTCCGGTTGCTGCTGGAAAAGCGCCGGGGCTTCGGCGACGGTGGTGGAGATCAGCCGCTCGTTGAGCTTGGTGAGCTCCTTGGCGATCACCAGCCGGCGCTCGGGCGGGAAGACTAAGGCCAGATCGGCGAGAAACGCCTCCAGGCGATGGCTGGACTCGTAGAACACGAGGGTGCGGGGTTCATCGCGCAGCGGTTCTAAATAGGCGCGGCGGGCGCTGGAAGCGCGAGGTGGAAAACCCTCGAACGCAAACCGGTCGGTGGGAAGCCCCGCCACCGACAGGGCGGCGACGGCGGCGCAGGGGCCGGGGATAGGAATCACCGGGATGCCGGCGCGCTGCGCTGCGACCACCAGCGGGAAGCCCGGGTCGTGGATGAGCGGGGTGCCGGCGTCGGAGACCAGGGCGATGCTCGATCCGCTTTGGAGCTTCTCGATCAGCGCTAAGGTCTTGGCCTGCTCGTTATGAGCGTGCAGCGAGCAGGTGGGCTTGGAAATCCCGTAATGGGCGAGCAGGCGCCGCACGCGGCGAGTATCTTCGGCCGCGATCAAATCCACCTCGCGCAAGGTTTGCAACGCCCGCAAAGTGATGTCGCCCAAGTTGCCGATCGGCGTGGCGACGACGTACAAGCTGCCCGGAGCCGGCATCTGGCATCTATGGGGTGGTCACCGTTCCCCGGCTCCCCAGCCGCTGGGTCAGCTTACGGTAACTTACATAACACCATTGGCGCATTACCAGCCAGTAGATTCCCAACAGGAGTTTGCCTATCGTCCAATAACCTGAGAGAGATTTCATCGAACCGCCTCGTTTGTCTTAAGATGCCTGGGATAAAGCTTGCAGGTTTTGCGCCAAGATAAAATTTTCTTTGTATTTCAATAAGATAAATTTCAAAGCCCGCTTGCGTGTAAGAAAATTTGACAAAATCGATAGCAAATTGTCCCCGATCGCTCTGCAAACCGTCAATCGAATCGGCGTTCATGACCCAAGCGATGAAACGCCTGCCCCCGTTTTCCTTAAAGACGGCGTTGGTTTACCATGGTTGCGGTTTTATTTTCGATGGGGGTTAAAGCCGATGACGACGCCGACTGCTCTGCCTGCCTGGAAGTCCCTGGCCGAACATCGCCGGGAAATCGAGGGCCAACACCTGCGCGACTGGTTCGCCCGCGATCCGGATCGCTTTCAGCGTTTTTCCCTAAGCCTAGGAGAAATTCTATTTGACTTCTCCAAGAACCTAATTACCGACAAGACGCTGGGGTTGCTCGTGCAACTGGCCGAGCAGTGTGGCTTGGCGGCGCGTATCGAGGCGATGTTTGGCGGCGACAAAATCAACCGCACCGAGGACCGCGCAGTGCTGCACGTGGCGCTGCGCAACCGCTCTAGCCGGCCCATCCTCGTGGACGGCCGCGATGTGATGCCCAAGGTGCGGCAAGTATTGGACAAGATGCGCCGCTTCACCGAGCAGGTGCGCAGCGGCCAGTGGCGCGGTTTCAGCGGCAAGCCGATCACCGACGTGGTCAATCTCGGCATCGGCGGTTCCGACCTGGGGCCTAGGATGGCCACTTGCGCTTTGACCCCTTATCACAAGCAGGATCTCAAAGTCCACTTCGTCGCCAACGTGGACGAATCGGATCTGTTGGAAGTTCTCAAGGGCCTGAATCAGGAAACCACCTTGTTCCTGGTGGTCTCCAAGACTTTTACCACCCAGGAGACCATGACCAACGCCCATTCGGCCCGGCAGTGGCTGCTCACCGGGGCGGGGAGCGAAGACGCCATCGCCAAGCACTTCGTGGCTATTTCCACCAACCGCCCCGCGGTCCAGGCCTTCGGCATCGATCCGGAAAACATGTTCGAGTTTTGGGATTGGGTCGGCGGGCGGTATTCCTTGTGGTCGGCGGTGGGTTTGTCGATCGCTTTGGCCGTCGGGATGGACCGCTTCGAGGAACTCTTGCAAGGGGCGTTTGAGGTCGACGAGCATTTTCGCACCGCGCCTTTCTCGCGCAATATCCCCGTGCTCATGGGGCTGTTGGGCATTTGGTATATCAATTTTTGGGGCGCGAGATCCCATGCGGTTTTACCTTACGACCACTATTTGCGCTATTTGCCCGAGCACCTGCAACAGCTGGAGATGGAAAGCAACGGCAAGAGCGTAAATCTCCAGGGCAAGCCCGTCGATTATTCGACCGCGCCGGTGATTTGGGGGCAGCCCGGGACCAACGGCCAGCACTCCTTTTTCCAATTGCTCCACCAGGGCACCCAGCTCATCCCGTGCGATTTTCTGGTCGCCGCCGAAAGCCATCATGAACTGGGCGAGCATCACGCGATCCTGCTCGCCAACTGCCTGGCCCAGGCCGAGGCCTTGATGCAAGGCAAGAGCTTGGATGAGGCGCGAGCCGAGCTTGCTTCCTTAGATCTGCCGGCGGACGAGCTCGAGCTTTTGGCCGCCGCCAAGACGTTCCCGGGCAACCGTCCATCGACCCTGTTTTTGTTCCGCAAGCTGACGCCCAAGACCTTGGGGCACTTGATCGCCCTGTACGAGCACAAGGTCTTCGTCCAAGGCGCGATCTGGAACATCAATTCCTTCGATCAAATGGGGGTAGAATTGGGCAAGCAGCTGGCCAAGGCGATCCTGCCTGAGCTGGAGGGGGGCAAGATCGGCGCCCACGACGCTTCCACCCGCGCCTTGATCGAGACCTGTAGGCGCTGGCGGGGTAAATAATTTTGCCTGGCGCAAGGTCTAAGCTAAAAAAGCTTGCGTTACCGAACGCTTGGCTGGTAGAGTGCATTAGCATATCCTAATTGTCAGGTTGAATCCGAAGGTTGAAGAGGAGATCGAGCATGAGCGACAAGATCGATTGGAAGCGGCGGCGGCTTTTGCAAGCGCTTGGCGTGGGCGCCGCCTTCGCGGCGGCCCCGGCTTTTCCCATCGTGCTCAAAAAAGAAGCCTTCGAAAAAGCGGGTCCTCCGTGCGGAAAATTTTCCCCCGACGTAGAGCTCGAGCTCGTGGCCAAGGTCGATCAGGTGCCCATTCTGCCTGGGGCGCCGACTCGGGTTTGGCGCTATGAAGCCAAGGTTCTCAAAGGCTACCCTCAAGCGGTGATCCCGCTCAAGGAGAATTATTTAGGCCCTATCCTCAAGTTCCGCACGGGGCAAAAGGTCCGAATTCGTTTTTATAACCGGTTGCCGCAAAACCACATCGTACACTGGCACGGCGTGCATACGCCTTCGGAGATGGACGCCCATCCCATCTACGAAGTCGGCCCGGGAGAAAGTTATCTTTACGAATTCGAAGTCAAAAACCGCGCCAGCACGAACTGGTTTCACCCCCACTCCCATCACGCCACCGCCGCGCAAGCTTACGCAGGTTTGGCCGGGCTGTTCATCGTCGAGGACGAAGAGGAGCTGGCTTTGCCTCTGCCGCGCGGCGACTACGACTTGCCGCTCATCATTCAGGACCGGACCTTTACTGCCGACAACCAGCTTTGGTACGACAACCGCGGGCCGATCGGCATCATCGGCTTTCTGGGCGAGCGCATCCTGGTCAACGGCAGGCCGGATTTCGCCATGGAGGTGGAAAACCGCGCTTATCGCTTCCGTCTCCTCAACGGTTCCAATTCTAGGGTTTATAAGCTCGCCTGGAGCGACGGCGAACCCATCACCGTGATCGGCACCGACGGCGGTCTTTTGGAGAGGCCCGTGACCCGGCCGTATCTTGTGATCTCGCCGGGCGAGCGCTATGAAATCTGGCGCGATTTCCAGAACGCCAAAGGCCGCGAGGTGATTCTGGAAAGCCTGGAATATTCCGGGGTCATGCCCGCCATGTACGAGCAGCACATGCGGATGATGGCCGGGCACGGTCGTGGGATGGGTGGCATGATGCGAGGGATGGGCGGGATGATGCAAGAAATGGGGGCGATGGCGATGTTCATGCGCCATATCCCCGCCGGCAGCCGCTTTGCGATCGCGCGCTTTGCGGTCACCCGCACCGCGCCGAGCAACCTGGAACTCCCGGACCGGCTGCGGAGCGTGCCGCGCTACCGGATCGAGGATACGGCCAATCCCGATCGCCCCAGGCCGGTCGCGATCGGCATGCGCGGGCGCCGCTTCACCTTGAACGGCAGGAGCTTCGAGCTGACCGAAGCTTTGCCGATCGAAACCATCCCCTTGGGGACCTTCCAGTTAATCGAGATTTTCCACTTCCACGGCGAAGGCATGGCCCACGGGCAAGCCGGGACGATGGAGCCCGGCGCAGCAGAAGGTCCTCACGCGATGGCGGAGGGAGGGCAGATGGATCACCGCGGCATGGGGCGGATGGAAATGGATCACGGCCAGATGGGGGGAATGGGCATGGGCGGCATGGACGCGATGCAAATGGCGCAGATGCTCGACATGGCCCACCCCATGCACTTTCACGGCGAGTACTTCCAGATCGTCGAGCGCGTTGCGCCTACCGGGCATGGGGTCCACAGCGGCGCCGGGTACGAAACGGTTAAAGAAGGCTTGGTCAACGAAGGCTATCAAGACACCGTGTTGGTGATGCCGGGCGAGCGCGTGCGCTTGATCATGCCGTTTCGCGACTACAAGGGGCTGTTCGTCTATCACTGCCACAACCTGGAGCACGAAGACGGCGACATGATGCGCAACTTCAAGGTGGTCTAGCGCGGCGCGTCGTAGCGCCGCGGGCGCCCGCGGGGGCTTAAGACGATCTGCCAAAGCTGCAGGTGCCTGGCGCGGAAGGCGCCGGCAAAGCTCAAGAGATAAAAACGCCACATGCGGAAGAAGCGCTCGTCGTATTTGGCCTGCAAACGCGGCCAGGCGCGCTCGAAATTGGCGTGCCAGGCAAGCAAGGTGCGCTCGTAGTCGGGGCCGAAGTTCTGCAGGTCCTCGACGATGCAGCGTCCCTCGATGGCGCGTCCGATCTGGGCGAGCGAAGGAAGCATGGAGTTGGGGAAGATATAGCGCGTCACCCACGGGTTGCCGTGGTCGGAAGACACGTTGGCGCCGATGGTGTGGAGCACGAACAGCCCTTCCTCGGGCAAGCACCTGCGGACCACGTCGAAATAAGCCGCGTAGTTCTTGACCCCGACGTGTTCGAACATGCCGATGGAAAAGCCGCAGTCGAACTTGCCTTGGATGGCGCGGTAGTCTTTAAGCTCAATGGTGACCGGCAAGCCCTGGCACAGCGTTTGTGCGTAGGCGGCCTGCTGCTTGGAGACGGTCACCCCGTACACCTCCACGCCGTAGCGCTCGGCCAGAAACTTGGCCGCCCCTCCCCAGCCGCAGCCTATGTCCAAAACCCGCATTCCGGGTTTGAGCCCGAGCTTGTGGCAGACCAGGTCGAGCTTGGCTTCCTGGGCGGCGTCCAGATCGTCGGCCGCCTTCCAGTAGGCGCAGCTGTAGATCAGGCGGCGGTCCAACATCGCCTGATAGAGGTCTAGGCTTAAGTCGTAATGGCGCTCGCCGACCTGAAACGCGCGCCGGGGATGTTGCAAGTTGAGCAGCTTGGCTTTGAGCGCGGTCCACGCGTCTTGCCAAGAGCGCACTCTCCCTAACAGGCCACGGCGCAGGATGCGGCAGACCAACTCGTCCAACTGCCGGCAATCCCACCAGCCGTCCATATAGGCTTCGCCGAAGCCCAGCGAGGTCTCGGCCAGTACCCGCTGGAAGAAGCGCTCGTCGTGCACCTGGATGTCCCAAGGCCGGCTCCCGCCGATCCGAATATCGGCCTCGGCCAGCAGCGATTCGACTTGCCGCCGGTATCCGGTGCGTGAGCCAAACCGCGGTAACAGCGCACCGCTCGCCATGACAGCCACCCCTCTCGCGTTGTTTTATGTTTACAACGAAAGGCGGCGGCGGGTCAAGAATCAACCGACCCAGCGGCGCGCGTTGCGAAACAGCCTCAGCCAGGGGCTGTCCTCGCCCCAATCTTCAGGATGCCAGGAGTACTGCACGGTGCGGAAACAGCGCTCGGGATGCGGCATCAGGATGGTGAAGCGGCCGTCGGTTGTGGTCAAGCCGCAGATCCCGAGCGGCGAGCCGTTGGGGTTGTAAGGGTAACGCTCGGTGGGGCGGCCGTAATGGTCTACGTAGCGAATGCACGCCAGACCGCTAGCCACGAGTGGCTGCGGATCGCCGGAGAATTCCGCCCGGCCTTCGCCGTGGGCGACTGCCACCGGTAGGATGGAACCAGCCATGCCGGCCAGCAGTACCGAAGGGGAGGGGAGGACTTCCGTCTGCACCAGGCGCGCTTCGAATTGGTCGGACAGGTTGCGGACAAACTGCGGCCAGTGCTCGGCGCCGGGGATCAGCTCTTTGAGCTGGGCCAGCATCTGGCAGCCGTTGCACACCCCAAGGCCAAAAGTATCCGGGCGTTGGAAGAACGCTTGAAACTCGTCGCGAGCGCGGGAGTTGAACAAGATGGCCGCGGCCCAGCCGCGGCCGGCCCCGAGCACGTCGCCGTAAGAAAACCCGCCGCAGGCTGCCAGGCCCTTAAATCCGTCCAATCCGTAGCGTCCCTCCAAAATGTCGGACAAATGCACGTCCACGGCTTCAAACCCGGCGCGGTCGAAAGCCGCCGCCATCTCGACGTGGCCGTTCACCCCCTGTTCGCGCAGGATCGCGACGCGCGGCCGGGCGGTAGCGATAAAAGGCGCGCCGACGTCTTCCTGCGGGTCAAAGCTAAGGACCGCGTGCAGGCCGGGATCGGCGTCGTCGGCGATGGCTTCAAACTCCTCGCGGGCGCAATCTGGGTTATCGCGCAGCGCCTGCATCCTAAAGCTCACCTCAGCCCACAGCTGCTGCAAGCGGGCGCGCGGGGCAGAAAACAGCGTTTTGCCCCGGTGGTGGAAGCGCACTTGGTGCTCGGCAGCGGGCGCGCCGAGCACGTGGCTGAGGTGGCCTAGTCCTGCCTGCGCCAACTGGGCTTGGACTTGCGGCAAATCGTCCAGGCGGACCTGGATCACCGCCCCCAGTTCCTCGCAGAACAAGGCGGCGAGCGGGTTATCCCCTAACGGAGTAAGATCGATCTCCAGACCGCAACGGCCGGCAAACGCCATCTCGCACAAGCAGGCCAAGAGCCCGCCGTCGGAGCGGTCGTGGTAGGCCAAAACCAAACCTTGCCGGTTGAGCTCCTGAATGGTCTCGAAGAAGGCTTTGAATCGCTTGGGGTCGTCCAGATCGGGGACGGCGTTTTGGCCTTTGATCTCCAGGCCGCCGTAGACTTGCGCGAGCACCGAGCCGCCTAGGCGATTTTGGCCTTGACCCAAGTCGATGAGGAGGAGCACGGTAGCGGCGTCGCGGCGAAGCTGTGGAGTTAAGGTGCGGCGCACGTCGCTCACCCGCGCGAACGCCGAGACGATCAGCGAAACCGGGGCGGTCACCGTTTTTTCGCCTTGGGCGTCGCGCCAGATGGTCTGCATGGAGAGGGAGTCCTTACCCACCGGGATCGCCAGCCCCAGCGCCGGGCAGAGCTCGAGCGCCACCGCGCGCACGGTGTCGAACAAGGCCGCATCCTCCCCGGGATGCCCGCAGGCCGCCATCCAGTTGGCCGACAGCTTGACCTCACGGAGCGCGCCGACGTAGGCCGCCGCCAGGTTGGTGAGCGCCTCTCCCACCGCCAGCCGGCCTGAGGCCGGCGCGTCCAGAACCGCCACCGGGGTGCGTTCGCCTACCGCCATCGCCTCGCCGGTGAA
Source organism: Methylothermus subterraneus (assembly GCF_054656915.1). NCBI lineage: Bacteria > Pseudomonadati > Pseudomonadota > Gammaproteobacteria > Methylococcales > Methylothermaceae > Methylothermus > Methylothermus subterraneus. Next base: position 39,210 of record NZ_BAAHXK010000009.1, on the reverse strand, counting down.
GCTCAAAAACCCGGTAGCCGTGACCGCGCAGTCGGCGACCGGCACCTGCCAGGGGCCGACCATCGGGTCGCGGGCGACCAGACCGGTCACCGAACGGTCGCCGATGGTGATGAGAAAGCCCTTGGAGGCCACCGTCGGGAAGCTCAGCACGCGCTCGATCGCCTCTTCCAGGCGGATTTCGGCCGGATCGAAACTCAAGGCGCGGCTTGGCCGGCGGACCGCGACCTGGTGCCTCGGCGGCGGGTTGCCGAACAACAGCGCCAGCGGCACGTCCACCGGGTAATTGTCGAACCAGCGGTCGTGAACGCGCAGGATTTGTTTAGCTGTGGCGCAGCCGATGACCGCAAAGGGGCAGCGCTCGCGCCGGCAGACGCGCTCAAACCAGGATAAAGAGTCCGGGCGAATGGCCAGGACGTAGCGCTCCTGGGACTCGTTGCACCAGATCTGCATGGGCGACAGGCCGGGGTCGGCGCTGGGAATCTGACGCAGCTCGAATTTGCCGCCGCGCGAGGCTTGGTGGAGGATTTCCGGAACCGCGTTCGCGAGCCCGCCGGCGCCTACGTCGTGGATCGCCAGGATCGGGTTGGCCTCGCCCAGCGCCAGGCAGTGTTCGATGACCTCTTGGCAGCGGCGCTGCATTTCTGGGTTGGCGCGCTGCACCGAGGCAAAATCCAGCTCCGCGCTGGCCTGACCGGAAGCCAAGGAGGAAGCCGCGCCACCGCCGAGGCCGATGAGCATGGCAGGCCCTCCCAGGACGACGATGAGCGCGCCGGGCGGAACCGCGCGCTTGTGCAGGTGCGTTTCGCGGATGTTGCCGAGGCCGCCGGCGAGCATGATGGGCTTGTGGTAGCCGCGCCAGTGGCGGTTTTGCGTGTCGGGCACGGCCTGCTCGAAGGTGCGGAAAAAGCCGCAGAGGTTGGGGCGGCCGAACTCGTTGTTGAACGCTGCGGCTCCGATCGGCCCTTCGAGCATGATTTCCAAAGCCGAGGCTTGGCGCTCGGGTTTGCCCGGGTCGTTGTTCTCCCACGGCCTTAAAAAGCCGGGGATGCGCAGATGCGAGACGGCAAACCCGGTCAGCCCCGCCTTGGGCGTGCCACCTAAGCCGGTGGCGCCTTCGTCGCGGATCTCCCCCCCGGCGCCGGTCGCCGCCCCCGGATTGGGGGAAATGGCGGTCGGGTGGTTGTGGGTTTCCACCTTCATCAAGATATGAACCGGTTCCTGCACGTAGCGGTAGCGGTGCTGCTCGTCGCGCAACAAGCGCGCCGCAACGGACCCTTCGATGATCGCCGCGTTGTCGCGGTAAGCCGATAAGATTCCGCCAGGGTGGGCTTGAGAGGTCGAGCGGATCATGGCAAACAGAGACAGCGCCTGGGGCTTGCCGTCGATGGTCCAGCGGGCGTTGAAGATCTTGTGGCGGCAGTGCTCGGAGTTGGCCTGCGCGAACATCATCAGCTCGGCGTCGGTCGGGTCGCGCCCGAGCTCGCGAAAGCAGGCGAGCAGGTAATCGATTTCCTCGTCCGCAAGGGCCAATCCCAGTTCTCGGTTGGCTCGTTCTAGCGCCACGCGGCCCTGAGCGAGCACGGGGATGGTGGCCAGCGGGGCCGACGGCGGGTGGCCGAACAAGTGGATCTCTTCGCCCTCGGCCAGGAGCACTTCGGTCATCCGGTCGTAGAGGGGCAGAAGGCGGTGCTTGAGGTTCTTGAGCGGGATCCTGGAGGCGATGCGGTATTCGACCCCGCGCTCGATCCGTTCCACCGCTTCAAGGCCGGTGATGTGGAGGATATCGGTGGCCTTGCTCGACCACGGGGAGAGGGTGCCGGGGCGCGGTACGGCCCAGAAGGACTCGCCGTCAAAGTCGGCTTTGGGAGCCGGGCCGTAGGCGAGCAAGCGCTGCAGAACTTGGGTTTCTTCTGGCGTCAGCTCGCGCTTGAGTTCCAGGAAATGCACAAAACGCGCCGCCAGCGCTTCAACTTCGGGAAGCTGGGTCTGCAGCGCGGCCAAGAGTTTACTCAGACGCCGTGGGGAAAAAGCGCACGGGCCGGGAAGCAGCAGGGTCATGGTTTTACAGTCGCTACGGTTTGTTTGATCCGTTCGAGCAGGTGCAAAGTGCTTGGATCGGTGCGCGGTCGGCCTTCGGGGTCCAGGAGGTAAAGGCGGGTTCTATCGTCTATGGGTTCGAGCAGTAAAAGGTATTTCTCCTCGCGCATTGCCTTGCCGGTGACGAAGTAGAGCAAGTCCTCCCACAAGCCGCGGTCCTCGGCGAGGTTTTGCTTCTCTTGGGTATAGATTAGCTCCAGGTGGCCTGCCTTGAGATCGCGCCCGACCGGCTCGAGCTTGAGCAAGTTAAGAGCCTTGAGGGTTCTGGCCCAGGCGGAGGCGAAAGGCAGATCGAGTTCGATGTAAGGGGCGTTGGCCGGCGCAGAGAGCGCGGCGGATGGAGGTTGCTCGGGCAGGGCAGCAGGCGGCTGGACGGTCAAGGCCGGGCTCGTATCGAGCTCGGCCGGAAGCTTTAGCGCCGGTAAGGGACGCACCTTGCGGTATTCCTGTTCCCGGTCGGGGACCAGCCAGGCACAGCTTCCAAGCACAGCCGGCAGGAGGAGCAGCCCGCATCGTTTCATCTATTCGTCAAAGCACGCCGGCGTGCGTCATGGCTTGGCGCACGGCGTCCTGGTAGCGCGGCGCCAGCCAGGTGAGGGGGAGGCGGATGCCTTCTGGAATCAAGCCCAGGGCCTTGAGCGCCCACTTCACCGGGATTGGGTTGGATTCCAGGAACAAGGCCTGGTGCAGACCGGCCAGCTTTGCATCCAAGGCGGCCGCCGTGGCAGCGTCTCCGGACAAGGCCGCCGCGATCATCTGGTGCATCAGGCGCGGGGCGACGTTGGCGGTGACCGAGATCACCCCGGCGCCGCCTTCCAGGCACAGTTGACGGGCGGAGGCGTCGTCGCCGGAATAGATCGGGAATTCCGGGCAAGAAAGCCGGATCGCGCGCGCGCGCGCGACCGGATCGGCGGAAGCTTCCTTAATGCCGACGATGTTGGGCAAAGGGGCCAGGCGCGCCACGGTCTCGGGCAACAGGTCGCAACCGCAACGGCTGGGGACGTTGTATAGGATCTGCGGGATCGCCACCGCCTCGGCGACCGCTTTGAAGTGCAGATACAGTCCTTCCTGGGTCGGCTTGTTGTAGTACGGGGTGACCAGCAGGCACGCATCCGCCCCCAGATCCTTGGCTTTCTGGGTGAGCTCGATCGCCTCGCGGGTGCAGTTGGAGCCGGTGCCGGCGATGACCGGCAGGCGCCCTCTGGCCTGTTCCACCACGCAGCGGATCACCTGGCAGTGCTCCTCGTAGTCCAAGGTCGCCGCTTCGCCGGTGGTACCTACGGCAACGATGGCGTCCGTGCCTTGGTCGATGTGAAATTCGACCAAATCCCGTAAAGCGGCCTCGTTCAAGCCGCCGTCGGGGTTCATGGGCGTGACCAGGGCGACGATGCTGCCTTTGATCATGAGGTCTGAAGAATTGGAAAATAATTATGCTACCGGAGTCGACTTGGAAACACAAGGCAGCGCCTACTCAGAAACTGGGATTATTCATCCGGCATTTCCGGCAGCGGCGGCGGAATGTATTCGACTTCCTTGATCTCCGCTTTGGGGTGGTGTTTCAGGATCAGCTCGACGATTTCCTGGGCGCGGGGTTTGGGCACGTCCACCAGCATCAACAGCTCGCCGCGTTCGATGGCTTCTTCGTATTTACGCACCTCTGGGCCAGGAATCGAAATCCCGATTAGGCTGGAAGCCAAAGCCCCCACCGCGGCTCCGGTCAGGGTCGCAGCCAGGATCACCGCCCCGCCGGCGGCCACGATCCCACCCGGCAAGAGCACCGCCACCAATCCGGCCAGAAGCCCTACGGCCGAACCGGCGGCCAGCCCGCGCTTGAGCGCGGGGACAAGATCGGTCTTTTCCTTGAGGCCAGCCTCCGGCAAGTCTTCCAGTGGTACCCCTTCTCTGGCGATGATGTGGATTTCCTCTTCCTTAACCCGCGCGAGTAGCAAGTCGTCGACGATGTTGCGGGTGGTGAGTAAGTCGGGGACGAGCAACACCAGCCTTTGCATCTTAGCCTCCTTAAAGAGGGTTTAACTGAGCAAAATATGCGCTTTTACCGGGGCGTTTGCAAGGTTTTCTCGGTACCCATAATCTTGAGCTTAAAGAGATGGAATTTCAGTTGATCGATATAGTCTCTTTGGATTTTTAATGGTATTTTTACATCCTTTTTCAGACCGAGGAAACGCGGCGATGAGAGCACGGATCAAGTGGGTAGAAGATACTTTGTTCGTGGGAGAGTCCGGCAGCGGCCATGGGATCGTCATCGACGGGCCACCGGAACACGGAGGGCGCAACTTAGGAGTGCGGCCGATGGAGCTGTTGCTGCTCGGGGTGGGCAGCTGCTCGGCGTTCGACGTGGTGCATATCCTGCGCAAAGGGCGCCATCCGGTCGCCGACTGCCAGGTAGAGGTCCGCGCCGAACGGGCCGAAACCGACCCAAAGGTGTTCACCTGGATTCACCTGCATTTTCTCGTCAAAGGGAAGGGCTTAAGCGAGGCCGCGGTGGAGCGCGCGGTCAAGCTCTCGGCGGAGAAATATTGCTCGGCTTCGATCATGCTCGGCAAGGCGGCGGAAATCCGCCACAGCTTTGAGGTCGTCGACCCTGGCGATTCTTAGGTCATTGATTCAGCGAGGTTAGACAATCGATGGAAAAATTGAAACTGCACGGTTTCAACAATCTGACCAAGAGCTTGAGCTTCAACATCTATGACATCTGTTACACCAGTCCGGCCAACCAGCAGCGCTACATCGAGTACATCGACGAGGCCTACAACGCCGAACGGCTGACTCAGATCTTGACCGACGTGGCCGACATCATCGGCGCTCACATCTTGAGCGTCTCTCGCCAAGATTACGACCCCCAGGGAGCGAGCGTGACCATGCTGATCTCCGAGGGCCCTATCGGCCAGGGGCTAAGCGCCAGCGCCCCGCTTCCCGAGACGGTGCTGGCCCACCTGGACAAGAGCCACATCACCGTCCACACTTATCCCGAGAGCCACCCGCATTTTGGCATCAGCACCTTCCGCGCCGACATCGACGTTTCCACCTGCGGCCGGATCTCGCCGCTCAAGGCGCTCAATTACCTGATCCAGAGCTTTGAATCCGATATCGTCATCATAGACTACCGGGTGCGCGGTTTCACCCGCGACATCAGCGGCGCCAAGCTGTTCATCGACCACGACATCACCTCGATCCAGAATTACATCGCCCAGGATACCAAAGAGCGCTATCAGATGATCGACGTCAACGTCTATCAGGAAAACATCTTTCACACCAAGATGATGCTCAAGGAATTCAACCTGGACAATTATCTGTTCGCCCCCGACGACGTGCTGCTCAACGACGAAGAGCGCGAGGAAGTGCAGGAGAAAGTCTTTAGGGAAATGGCGGAAATCTTCTATGGCCGCAATTACGCCGTTTAGAGCCGGTGCGGGATTTTGAGCGGGGGGTAAGCGTGGGAAAGCAAGGGCAGGGAATCGTCCTGAAAGAGCAAGTCCGAATCGCGCTGGAGCGGTATTTTGCCGAGCTCGATGGAGAGCAGGTGACCGATCTTTATGCGATGGTGATCGCGGAGGTGGAGAAACCCTTGTTCAAGACCGTTTTGGATTACACCGGCGGCAACCAGAGCAAGGCCGCCCAAGTCTTGGGCCTAAGCCGCAGCACCTTGCGCAAAAAACTCAAACAATACGGGATAGAGTGACATGCAGCGAGTAAGACGCGCGCTGGTTTCTGTCGCCGACAAGTCCGGCCTGGTCGAATTTTGCCGGAGCCTGAGGGAGTTAGGGATAGAGATTTTGTCTACCGGCGGCACCGCCAAGCGGCTCTGCGAGTCCGGCATCGCGGTGAAGGAGGTCGCCGACTACACCGGATTTCCGGAGATCTTAGGCGGTCGGGTCAAGACTTTGCACCCCAAGATTCACGGCGGGATCTTGGGACGGCGCGGGATGGACGAGGAAACCATGGCCGCTTACGGCATCTTGCCCATCGATCTGGTGGTGGTCAACCTGTATCCGTTCGTCCAGGTAACTTCCGATCCTCAATGCGATTTTACGACGGCGGTCGAAAACATCGACGTCGGCGGCCCGGCCATGCTGCGCGCAGCGGCCAAAAACCACGCCGCGGTGGGGGTGGTCGTGGACCCGGCCGATTACCCTCGGGTGCTCGAGGCGCTGCGCCTTAACGGGGAGCTTCCGGAAGCCTTGCGCTTGGAGTTGGCCGCCAAAGCGTTTTGCCACACCGCCGGCTACGATGGCGCCATCGCCGCGTATTTGGAACGCAAGCTCCACCCCGATACCGTCTTGCCGTCCATCCTCACCGTGTGCGCGGACAAGGTCCAAACGCTGCGCTACGGGGAAAACCCCCATCAGCAGGCCGCCCTGTACCGTATCGGTAAGCCGCCTGCCGGGAGTTTGGGCGCCGCCCGCCAAGTGCAGGGCAGCCCTCTGTCTTACAACAATCTGGCCGATGCGGATACCGCCCTAGAGTGCGTGCGCTCTTTGGGCGAGGCGCCGGCCTGCGTGATCGTCAAGCACGCCAATCCCTGCGGGGTGGCTCAGGCCAAGACCTTGCTTGAGGCTTACGAATTGGCTTATGCGGCCGATCCGACCTCCGCCTTCGGCGGGATCCTCGCGTTTAACCGGATGTTGGACGGCGCCACCGCCGAGGCCATCGTCGGGCGCCAATTCGTGGAGGTGATCCTGGCGCCTGAGGTGAGCGAGGAAGCCAAGGCCGTGTTGGCGCGAAAGCCCAAGGTGCGCGTTTTAGCCTGCGGGGATGGGCAGATGGAACCTGAGCTCGAGTGCAAATCGATCTCGGGCGGGTTGCTCGTGCAGACTAAAGACACCGCCTCGCTTGCGGCAAAAGACCTCAAGATAGTTACCCAACGCCCGCCCAGCTTGGAAGAGCTGGAAGATTTGCGGTTTGCCTGGCGGGTGGTCAAATACGTCAAATCCAACGCCATCGTTTACGCGCGCGGGAAGCGCACCTTAGGCATAGGCGCAGGACAAATGAGCCGGGTATGGTCGGCCAGGATCGGCCTCGAGAAGGCGAAGGAAGCTGGGCTTTCGGTGGCCGGCGCGGTGATGGCCTCAGACGCCTTTTTCCCGTTCCGCGACAGCGTGGATTTTGCCGCCGCCGCCGGGATAACGGCGATCATCCAGCCGGGCGGCTCGATCCGCGACGAGGAAGTGATCGCCGCCGCCGACGAGGCCGGCATCGCGATGGTGTTCACCGGCGTGCGCCACTTCCGCCACTGATCAGGTGCGCACCACCATCGGCCCCAGAGGCCTCCCGCCGATCAGGTGCAGGTGAAGGTGGAAGACCTCCTGGCCGCCGTGGCGGTTGCAGTTGATGATCAGCCGGTAGCCGTCTTGGGCGATTCCCTCTTTTTCCGCCAGCAGTTTGGCGACGTAGAGCATGTGGCCGAGCAGCGGCTCGTCCTCGGGTCGGACGTCGTTCACGGTCGGGATGACCCGGTTGGGAACGATTAAAATGTGGGTCGGAGCGGCCGGGCGGATGTCGCGAAAAGCGGTTACTTGCTCGTCGCGGTAGACGATGTCGGCAGGCAGTTCGCCGCGGATGATCTTCTCAAAGATGGTCGCCATTTTGCCTCCTTTTAGTTTTTGGCCGGGCGTTCGAACAAACGCAGATACTGGCCGTAGCCTGCTTTTTCCAGGTCTTCCTTGGGAATAAAGCGCAACGCCGCCGAGTTGATGCAGTAGCGCAGGCCGGTTGGGGGCGGGCCGTCGGTGAACACGTGTCCCAGATGGGAGTCGGCCTGGCGGCTGCGCACTTCAATGCGGCGCATGAAGAAACTGGTGTCTTCGCGCTCGACGAGGTTGCCGGGCTCTAAGGGCTGGGTAAAACTCGGCCAGCCGGTGCCCGAATCGAACTTGTCCAGCGAGCTGAACAAAGGCTCGCCGGAGACGATGTCCACGTAGATCCCCTCGCGCTGGTTGTTCCAGTATTCGTTGCGGAACGGGGGTTCGGTGCCGTTTTCTTGGGTGACGTGGTACTGGAGTGGGGTCAGCCTCTGGCGCAGAGTTTCCGGGTCAGGCCGGCCGGTGGATTTGGCGTTCTGCCAGACCGAGTGCAGAAACCGATCGCGTCCTGAGCCGAGCCGGTAGAGACGGTAGCGCAAGGGGTGTTTTTTGAAGTAATCCTGATGGTATTCTTCCGCCGGATAAAATTTCTTCAGCGGCAGGATTTGGGTGACGATCGGCCGGTCGAACCGGCCCGATTGTTCCAAGGCCAGTTTGGACGCTTCCGCCAGGCGCTTTTGCTCTTCGTTATGGTAAAAGATCGCAGGGCGGTACTGGGGTCCGCGGTCGACGAACTGCCCGCCGGGATCGGTAGGATCGATGTGGCGCCAGAACACTTCCAGCAGTTCCTGATATCCGATCTTGTCCGGATCGAAGCGGACCTGCACCGCTTCCAGGTGGCCGGTGGTGCCGCTTGAGACCTGTTCGTAGCTTGGATTTTCCACCTCGCCGCCGGTGTAACCGGAAATCACTTCCACCACGCCCTCGATCTTTTCGAAATCGGCCTCCAGGCACCAGAAGCAACCGCCGGCGAAAGTGGCAAGTTCCGTTCGGGTTGGAACGCTCATAGCCGCCTCCCCAGAAAGCAATAAAAGACCCAGTCAAAACATCCTAGCTCAACTCGCGGTGGCGCACGATCACCGAATAAAGACCGGCAAACCTCTGGCCGAGTTTCTCGGCCAGATACACCGAGCGGTGGCGACCGCCGGTGCAGCCGATGGCGATGGTCAAATAACTGCGGTTCTGGGCGCCAAAGCGCGGCAGCCAGGTGTTTAAAAAGGCTTCGATTTGCTTTAAAAGCATTGCGGTTTCGGGCAGGCTTTGCAAGTAGTCGGCGACTTCAGGGTCGCGCCCGGTAAAAGGGCGAAGCGCAGGTTCCCAATGGGGGTTGGGCAGGCAGCGCGCGTCGAAGACAAAGTCGGCGTCCAAGGGCAGGCCGTGCTTGAAACCGAAAGAGAGGAAACACAAAACCAATTGGCGCTTGTCTTCTCCTAAGCGCTGGAGGACCGATTCGCGCAGTTGGTGGATATTGGTGTGCGTGGTGTCGAGGATCAAGTCGGCGCGCGCCGCGATTGGCTCCAATAATTTACGTTCGCGTTCGATGGCCTCGGCGAGCGGGAGGCCTTGGGTGTGACTTAGAGGGTGTTTGCGCCGGGTTTCGCTGTAGCGCTTGATAAGGGTATCGGAGGCGGCAATCAAGAACAGGATGCGATAAGGAATGGCGAATTGCCCTAACACGGTCAAAATCTCCTCGAAGGAGTTGGCGTCGCCTGTCAGGTTGCGGCAGTCGATGCTGATTGCGGTTTTGCCCAAATTCTGTCCCGTTTCGCGCACGAACGCTTCGATCAGGCGCACCGGCAGGTTGTCTATGCAGTAGTAACCGCAGTCCTCCAGGGTGCTTAAGGCAACGCTCTTGCCGGACCCGGACAGTCCACTGACGATGACCAGCTGCATCACAAAAGCCGCCTGCGCTCGTTGGAGGGAGGAATGTGCAGCGCCTCGCGGTACTTGGCCACCGTGCGGCGGGCGACGTTGATGCCCTTGGCCTGGAGGATCTCGGCGATCTTGAGGTCGCTCAAGGGGCGGGTGGGATTTTCGTGCTCGATCAGTTCCTTGATCAGCGCTTTGATCGCAGTGGCCGAACAGCAACCTCCGGCCTGGGTGGCGACGTGGCTGGAGAAGAAATATTTGAATTCGTAAATACCGCGCGGAGTGTGCATGTATTTGTTGGCAGTCACCCGCGAGACCGTGGATTCGTGCATGTCTAATTCTTCCGCCACGTCCTTGAGGGTCATCGGCTTCATCGCGATCTCGCCGTGCTCGAAGAAGGCCTGTTGTTTCTTGACAATGCACTGGGCTACTTTCAGGAGGGTCTCGTTGCGGCTCCTTAGGCTGCGCAGGAACCAGCGCGCCTCTTGCAGGTGCGCTTTCATGTTGAGGTTTTCTTCGCTCTTGTCGGCGCGCTTGACCAGGCTCGAATAAAAAGGATTAATGCGCAGCTTAGGCGCGATTTCCGGGTTGAGGGAAACCTCGAACCGGCCGTTTTTTTTGGTCACGAAGACGTCTGGGATGATGTATTCGGTTTGCGTACGGTCGAAAGCCGTCCCGGGACGGGGATTTAAGCGGCGGATGAGTTCCATCACCTGTTCGAGGCCGTGGTCGTCCAGACTTAAAGCGGTCTTGAGCGCCGCGACGTCCTGCCGGCGCAAAGCGTCCAAGTGTTGGCTGACCACGCCCAGCGCTTCTTTCCGCCACGGAGTAGTTTCAGGCAACTGGCGCAGTTGGATCGCCAGGCATTCCCCCAAGTCGCTCGCCGCTACCCCTGGAGGATCGAAGTTTTGGATCTGATGCAAAACCGCTTTAACTTCATCGAGCTCAAGATCGCCCAACTGTTGGCTTAAATCCTGATACAACTCGTCTACCGGAACCTCCAGATAGCCGTCCGGGCCGATGGCGTCGATGATCGCCGCGGCGATGAGCGCATCCCGCTCGCTAAAGTGGGACAGTTCCAGTTGCCATTTCAAGTGCTCGTGCAAGTCCTCTGGGGCGCTGCGGGAAAGGAGGAAATCGCTGTCGGCTTCGTCTGAACTTAAGAAGGAGTAAACGTCGTCGTAGACGTCTTCCCAATCCGCGTCCAGGGAAAGCTCCTCAGGGATTGTAGGGTCGGTAGGGACCTCGTCTTGCGCGTGCACAGGCGAGGAAGGCTCCGTGGTTTGGACGGATTGCCCTTCATCGGCCAGCTCGAGCATGAAGTTGGACTCCAACGCTTCCTGGATTTCTTGCTTGAGCTCGATCGAGGACAACTGCAGCAAACGGATCGCCTGCTGCAATTGCGGCGTCATGGTAAGGTGTTGGCCTAGGCGTAACTGAAGGCTTTGCTTCATGGGCGTTAGGGAGTCGTCCGCTGGGCGAAAATCGCAGCTTAGTTAACTTTATAAAGCTAACATAATTCTACGCAATTAAAGAGCCTTTTAGTTTAGGTAAAGTCATGCGCTGAGAGCGCTATGCCGGTTGCGGTGACATTGGACGCGAGCGCGGAGTATGGATCGAAAGCAGTGAACCGAACTCAGCTAAAATGCTTGCTGGTCATGATCGTATTGGCCCTGATCGGCTTTGGGCCGCTTTCGCTGACCTGCCTGATCGGTCTGTTTGTCGTAATCGCAAGACCGCGTTGGTTTTTCGAGCTCGTGCAAGACCTTTATCGCAACGGCGGCAACAAGGTCCCGTTTGCGCCTCCTGCTCGCTCTGCGGCGGCGAATGTGGCCCGGTGCAAAGCGTTTGTCTGCCTTATTGGGCTTTTGCTGCTGGATATCGCCCCAGTGCCGGTGGCCGGAAGCTTAGGGTTATACCTCGTCATCGCGCGCCCCAAGTGGTTCAAAGCCTTTGTGGAAACCCTCTATTTCGGTTAGACCGGGCGTTGGTGTACCATCTGCGCTGCAAGCCGAGCGGGTATTTCAGAGAGCTCTGCGCGTCGTGATGGCGTCGGCTTAATTTTTAGGGGAGGAACGGTGCAACCTGAAGAACTCAAATACACAGATACCCACGAGTGGGTCTATCTCGACCGGTCCACGGGCGAGCCGATTGCGATTATTGGCCTGACGGAGCAGGCGGTTACCCAACTTACAGACTTGGTCTATATTGATCTGCCCAAAGTCGGCGATCTAATCCATGCGGGCAAAGAGTTCGGCACGGTCGAATCGGTCAAAGCGGTCAGCTCGTTGCATAGCCCGGTAAGCGGCGAGGTCGTCGCGGTCAACTCGGCCCTCTCCCAAGACCTGGATCTTCTCTCCCGCGACCCTTACGGCGTGGGTTGGCTGATCAAGGTGAAAGTCCGCGATGAATCTGAACTTGCGCGCTTGCTGGATTATGCCGCCTATCGCCGGCGCTGCGTCGGGGAGTAAACGGGAGTCGTGTGCGGACGCTATACCCTACGCGCATCGCGCGCTAAGCTGCTTTTGTGGTTCCGCATCGACCGCGATCGGGCACCGGAAAGTGTGCTTGGGCGCTATAACATCGCCCCAACGCAAGAGGTGGCGGCGGTGCGGGTCGCCGCCGACGGCAAGCGCGAGTTGGTCCCCTTGCGTTGGGGGCTGATTCCGCATTGGGCCAAAGAAGCTAAAACCGACTACAGTACCATCAACGCGCGTGCCGAGACGGTCGCCGAAAAACCGGCGTTCCGCTTTGCGTTCCGGCATCGGCGCTGCCTGATTCCGGCCGACGGTTTCTACGAGTGGCAGGTGCAGCCGGGGTCCAAGCGCAAGCAGCCCTGGTACATCCAGCGCCGGGACGGGGAGGTATTCGCTTTTGCCGGCCTGTGGGAGCGCTGGGAGCCGCGCGCCGGGACGGAAGGCGAGCCGGTCGAGTCGTGCACCATCCTCGTGACCGACGCCAACGAGCTTTTGCGCCCCATTCACGACCGCATGCCGGTGATCTTGGACCCTGCCGACTACGAGGTCTGGCTCGACCCCGCCCAGCGCGATCTCGAGCGGCTTAAAAGCTTGCTCAAACCTTATCCGGCCGCCTCCATGACGGCTTGGAAAGTCAGCGCTCAGGTCAACAACCCACGCCACGACGACCCAAGCTGCCTTACGCCGCTGGCAACGGACGGAAAACTCAAACGGGATTTGCCGTAGTATACTGTTCAAGTCCAATCTGCAACCCAAGGAGAATCGATGACGTTTAGCGAGGAAATAATTCAGGCCGTATGGGAAAAGGGCCGTGCGCTGCCGGACTTGGACCCCACCGAATGGCGCCAGGACCAGTGCGGCGCCTGGATGCACCGGCAGCACTATAACCATCCCAACTCCGAGTTCGGCTGGAGAATCCTGCAAGTCGCCCCTGGCCACTGGGAGAATCCTGAAAACCTCCAGCCGTTTCACCACCAAAACACTTTCGACTTGGAACACCGGCGGCCTCTGTGCCACCTGACCGCCGATCGCAGCGGCGTGGCGCCTGGCCAAAGGGTCTTTCAGCCGCGTAATATTCCTGTGTAGTATGGAGAAGCTATGAGCCGCAAAGAATCCGATCCAGCCAAATTTCATGGCCGTCACGACCGTTTGCTCAAAGAGCGGGTGCACGATCCCTACATGACCCGCAGCAAACCCAAGGAACCCAGCGTCTGCCCCCAGTGCGGGGTGGTGTTCGACGAGGGCAGGTGGCAGTGGCTGCCCAGCCCTCCCGTTGGAGCGGCCGAGGAATTGTGCCCGGCGTGCCTTAGGATCCGCGACCAGGTGCCGGCGGGCATTTTGAGCTTGAGCGGCGAGTTCTTCCAGCAGCACCGCGAGGAAATCCTGCGCCTGGTTCACAACCGGGTGGAAGAGCAAAAAGCCCAACATCCTATGAAGCGCCTGATGGGGATCGAAGAGCAGGAGGACGGCAGCTGCGTGATCCGTTTTACCGAAATGCACCTGCCGCAGAGCGTGGGTGAGGCGATCGAGCACGCCTACAAAGGCGAGCTGGAAATCGACTACCCTGAAGAGGGCGGCATCGTGCGCGCCTCCTGGAAGCGCTGAAGGTAGCGGGTGGCCAAAGACGCGATGGGAAGGGTTTTATTGCTGGCCGTTGCCGTCTTTGCCGCCGTGCCGATTTGGGCGCGGACGATCGCTACCCAAACTGGACCGATTCAGGTCCAGACGGTGGTCAGCGGGCTCGAGCATCCTTGGGGGCTGGCGTTTTTGCCCGACGGGCGGATGCTGGTCACCGAACGGCCTGGCCGGCTTAAGATCGTCTCCCCGGGAGGATGGCTTGAGCCGCTTGCCGGGGTGCCTCAGGTCTTCGCCCAAGGTCAGGGCGGGCTGCTCGATGTGGCGCTGGATCCGGACTTTGCCTCCAACCGTCGAATTTACTTAGCTTATTCTGAACCTGGCGCAGGTGGCGCCGGGACCGCGGTGGCGCGCGCCAGGCTCGGCGAAAAGGGGCTCGAGGACCTTAAAGTGATCTTCCGCCAGCAGCCTAAAGCCTCCGGCGGCAATCATTTTGGCGCGCGGCTGGTGTTTGCCCCGGACGGCACGCTGTTTGTCACCCTGGGCGAGCGTTTTCAGTTCGATCCTGCCCAAGACCTGAGCAATCACCTCGGCAAGATCGTCCGCATCCGGCCGGACGGATCGGTGCCGGCCGACAACCCTTTTGTGGGCCGGCCAGGCGCTCGGCCGGAGATTTGGTCCTACGGCCACCGTAACGTCCAAGGAGCGGCGATCCACCCTGAAACGGGGGCGCTGTGGGCGAGCGAATTCGGACCGGCCGGCGGCGATGAGCTCAACTGGGTGGAGCCGGGTAAAAACTACGGCTGGCCGCTGGTGAGCTGGGGGAAGCACTACTTTGGCCTGGACATCCCCGATCCCCCGACGCGCCCGGATTTGGCCCCGCCCGTGTATTATTGGACCCCTTCGATCTCGCCTTCCGGGATGAGCTTTTACACCGGGGAGCTGTTTCCGGCCTGGCGCGGCAACTTGCTCATCGGCGGGCTTTCCTCGCAGGCGTTGGTGCGCCTGGTGCTTAAAGGGCGCGAGGTGATCGCGGAAGAGCGCATCCCGATGGGGGCGCGTATCCGCCACGTGCGCCAAGGTCCGGACGGGGCGGTTTACCTGCTGACCGATCAGGACAACGGCCAAATCCTGCGCCTCGTTCCCGCCTTAAAGAGAGGACGTTGATCGCCATGGAGTACCTCGCGCTGGGGAAGTTCGTTCTCGGATTGGTGTTGCTTACCTCGGGCGCTGAGGCGCTGGTGCGGGGGGCGGCGCGTCTTGCGGCGGCGCTGGGAGTCTCGCCTTTGATCGTGGGCTTGACCGTCGTCGCTTTTGGCACCAGTTCCCCTGAGCTTGCAGTCAGCGTCATTGCCTCCCTGAACGGGCAAGGAGATATTGCGGTCGGCAACGTGGTGGGAAGCAATATCTTCAACGTCTTGTTCATCCTCGGGCTTTCGGCGGCGGTCGCGCCGCTCACGGTGGCGCTGCAGATCATCCGCTGGGACGTGCCGCTTATGATCCTCGTGTCTTTGCTGATGTGGGTCTTTGGCTGGGACCGGGTGATTGCGCCTTGGGAAGGGGGCGTGCTGTTTGCCGGCATTTTGGCTTATGTCGCTTTCCTCGCCTATAAGGCGCGCAGGGAGCGCGACCAAGCGCAAGAATTTGAGCGCGAATTCGGGCCGCCGGCGGCGTTCGGGTTTGGAGCCGGGCTCTGGAACTTGGCGCTGGTCGGCGTTGGGCTGGCCATGCTGGGGGTCGGTTCGCGCGGTTTGGTGGAGGGGGCGGCTGCGATTGCCCGCAGCCTGGGGGTGAGCGAATTGGTGATCGGTTTGACCGTCGTCGCCGCCGGCACCTCCCTGCCGGAGCTTGCCACCTCGGTGGTGGCGAGCCTGCGCGGCGAGCGCGACATCTCCGTGGGCAACATCGTCGGCAGCAATATCTTTAACATTCTGGCGGTGCTCGGCGCATCCGCCCTAGTTTCAGCGCAGGGGCTTAAAGTGTCCGAGCAGGCTTTGCGCTTTGACATCCCGGTCATGCTCGCCAGCGCTTTTGCCTGTTGGCCGGTGTTTTACAAGGGGTTTGACATCTCGCGTTGGGAAGGGGTGGGGTTTGTTCTGTACTATTTCGCTTACGTGGGGTATTTGATCTTGGCGGCGGTCAGGCCCGACGCGATGCCGATGGCGAACCTTACGATCTTGTTCTTCGTACTGCCGCTCACCGCTTTGACTTTGCTGGTCGTGCTTTGGCAAGGAGTCCGCCAACAAGGCTGGCCCCATCGATGAGGCTGTTCCCCAAGCGTTATCACCCGCCGGGCACGCCGCCGGGCACCCTGGTGTCGGCGGCCAAGCCGGCCTATCCCGTAAGCTGCCAGTGGATCGCATGCGAGGAAGGCGCTTTGACCCTGCACGACGGCCTGGACCCCGAGGCGGTGCGCGCGCGGATGGCCGCCGGCGCGATGACTTGGGTGCGGGTTCAGGGCCGGCCCTCGGCCGAGTGGATGCGCGCTTACGGCGCTACGCTCGCCCTCCATCCCCTGGCCCAGGAAGATATTTTGAACGGCGGCCAGCGTCCCAAGCTCGAGCCCTACGACGGCCAGCTGTTTCTGGTCTTGAACGTTCCCAGGGAGGAAGACGGCCAGATCGTCCACGAACAGCTGTATCTGCTGCGCCAGCAAAACTTTTTGGTGACTTTTTTCGAGGGGGCGCGCGACCCCTTCGCCCCCTTGCTCGAACGCCTTAAGGAAAGCCGAATCCGGCTCCGGCGCGACGGTTTGGATTACTTGTTCTATGCGATCGTAGATACGGCGATCGACCACTCTTTTCCGGTGCTGGAAGCGCTGGGGGAAAGGATCGAGGACCTAGAAGAGTTTTTGGTCGAGCATCCCGAGCGCCAGGTGCTCGAAGAAATCTACGCGCTCAAGCGCGAGCTCATCCTCTTGCAGCGCGCCCTGTGGCCGCACCGGGAGGTGGTGGGAAGATTGCTGCGCAACGAGGGCGAGTGGTTCGGCGAAGGCGTGTTGGTGTATCTGCGCGACTGTTACGACCACACGTTCCAGATCCTGGGACTGCTGCGCTCCTACCGCGAGATGATCGCCGGGTTGCTCGAGATCTATCTGTCCGGGGCGCAGGTGCGGCTGAACGAAACGATGCGGGTGTTGACCGTGATCGCCACCGTCTTTATGCCGATCACCTTCGTGGTCGGCGTGTACGGCATGAACTTCCGCTACATGCCGGAGCTGGAGTGGCGCTACGGCTATCCGGCGGCAATGGCTTTGTGCGCCCTGATCGCTTTGGCGATGGTGCTCTGGTTCCGCCGCCGGGGATGGTTTTGAATTTTACGCTCGTGTTGGGCTGGCGGGAATGGGTGAGCCTGCCCGAATTAGGCTTGCCGGCAATCGAGGCCAAGGTCGACACCGGCGCGCACTTCCGCCCTGCACGCTTTTTATATGGAGCCTTACCGCGAAGGGGGCGCGCTGTGGGTGAGGGGCGTCGGGTCGTGGTGCGCGCCGCGCGTACCATCGGCCTGAACGTCGCCGGGGTGAACGTCTTGCGCTCCAAGTGCAGCCCCTTGGTGCTCGAAGTCAATTCCTCACCCGGCCTCCAGGGGATCGAGGCGGCTGCCGGCAGGGACATCGCCTCCTAGATCATCGAGTTCCTCGAACGCCGAGCTAGGAAAGACCAAAGCCTGTGGCAAGGGTTGATCGGAGCGTTTAGCGGCGTTCCTCGATCCGGCGGATAAAGTCGGCGAGGATCCGCCGGTACAGCTCCTCTCCCAGGACTTTGTCCTCAATCCCCGCGTCGATGTTGGGATTGTCGTTGATCTCGATGACGTAAAGTTTTCCGTCTTCGGTTTGCTTGAGATCCACCCCGTAAAGGCCGTCGCCGATCTTGTGGGCCAGATGCAGCGCGGCGTCCACCACCGCCTTGGGCGCCTGCTCCACGGCCAAGGTCTCAAATCCGCCCTCCACCACCCGGCCGGAGCGCTCGTATTTGACGATTTGCCAATGCCGGCGCGACATGAAGTAACGGCAGGCGTACAAGGGCTGGTAATTGAGGATGCCGATCCGCCAGTCAAACGGCGTATAGACGAATTCCTGGGCCAGGATCAGGTCGGATTCCTTGAACAGCTCCCCGAGAAGTTGCCGGTATTGATAAGGGTTGTCGGCCTTGAGGACGCCGCGCGAGAACGAGCCGTCCGGGATCTTGAGCACGACCGGAAAGCCTAAGGGGTTGTTCTGAGCTTTGGGATCCCCTTTTTGCAAGATCGCGGTCTTAGGGCAGGGCAGGCGTTCTTTGGCCAACAGCTCGGCCAGAAACACCTTGTTGGTGCAGCGGATGATGGAGGTAGGATCGTCGATCACCGGAATCCCCTCCAAGACCGCCTTGTGCGAGAAGCGATAGGTGTAATGGTTGATGGCGGTGGTCGCGCGGATGAACAGGGCGTCGAATTCCGAAAGCCGCCCGTAATCCTTGCGCTCGATCAGCTCCACCTCGATTCCCAGCTTCTTGCCGGTTTGAACGAACTTGCGCAACGCGCCAGGATTAGAGGGGGCTTTTTTTTCGTTTGGGTCGTGCAGGATGGCAAGATCGTAGCGGGCCGCGCGCTTAGGTTTGGGAAGCCGCCACGGTTTGCTCAGGTAAGCGCTCAAGGCGCGGGCAAAATCCTCCTGTTGGCTCGGGGTCAGCAGGTGCAGGGGCAAGGGATGAATGGCGGAAATTCCCCAGCGATGTTGGCGCCGGAACGTTACCTTCAGGATCGGGCAGGGGAAGAGGTCGAAAATCTGCCGCGCCAAGCCTTGCAGTCCGGGATCATCGGCCTGGCCGAAGTAGATCGCCAGCTCCAGCTCCTCGGAGGCCGCAGGCGGCTGGCGCTTGGTCAAGGTTTTCTGGATGCTCGGGTCCAGCTCCTCCACGTCCAGAGTGTAGAGGGATTTGCGGCTTAGGGCGGTGAGCGTGTTGACCGAGGGCAGCGCTTTGTGGTGGCGGGCGCCGGCCAGCAGGGAGCAATAATAACCGGTGCTCAGGTAGCGGTAACTGCGGCACAGGTTGATCAGGTGGATGCCGCGGTGTTCGAGCAGTTCCGGCTGGCCCAGGTATTCCCGCGCGGTGAGGGTGTGCACTTCGGGAAAGGAAGGCAGCCAGTCTTCTTTTCTTTCGATCAGGACGATGTGCGAGGACATGCAGGCTTTAGGTATAAGCCAGGGGCGCGATGGTGGCGATGGGGTTGGACAAGATCAGCACCGCCTTTTGGCCGGTCTTGCCGTAGCGCGCCATGCGCTCAAAATCGCGCTTTAGGATCGGCAGGTTGATGCAATCGGTTTGGGTCTTGCCGGCTTCTTCGTCCACGTAAGGATCGTGCAAGTAGATGAAGGATTCGTCGTGACCGGTCACGACCACCCAGTGGGGGAATTTTTCCTCGTAGATGCGGTAGGAGCTGATCAAGACCACCGGGATGCCGCCGCGGTCGAATTTGGCGGTCAGTTCATCGACGCCCAGGGCGCGGTATTCCAGATGGATGGGCAAGAGTTGCAGCTCTTCCAAAAAGTCTTCCTGGACCAGGCGCATGACCTCGCGCTTTTCCGGGTCGCGCACCGAGGTGATGAACAAGGCGCCCGGGTCGTTGACGAACACCTCGACTTGAAATCCGCGCCGCCAAGCCGACAGGGCAAGCCCATACGGGCCGCAACCGCCGTGCCCGGAGGTCATGAACACGGTGGTCGATTCGCGCCAGATCCTAAGCTCCAGTTTGCGATCTAAAGGGAGGGAGGGGTCCAAGGTCTTCATGGCCATCATCAAAGAGGCCGGGCCGCAGGTGAAATCTAAGGTTTGCTGGTAGTAGGGCACGCGCACCAGCGCAGGTTTAAGGTGCGGGGCCAAGAATTTCTCCATCCGCAAGGCGCCCATGTGGTCCTCGTAATAATCGGGAACCGTCTCCTGCGGTTTGTAGCCGTGCTGCCGGTAGAGGCGGATGGCGGCGGCGTTGTCCTGGCGCACCTCCAAGCGCAAAGTCACGCAGTCGTGGGCGAGCGCCAAGCGCTCGGCCGCCTCGAGCAGCTTGGAGCCTACTCCCAGGCTGCGGCAAGCCGGATCGACCGCGAGCGAATACAAGCGCGCTAAAAAGGTGCCGCGGTGAAACAGGACCATAGCGTAACCTGCGATCTTGCCGCCTGCCTCGGCGACTAGGGTGGCGGCGTTGGCGCGGGTGAGCAGGTAGCGGAAGGTGCGGCGCGAGAAGCGGTCGGTGGTGAACGAGAGGTTTTCGATCTCCACCAGACGGTCCAAATCCTCCAGCCGGGCCGGTCGAACGGTGATCGCCTGCCCTGGCGGGGAAAGCGCCAATGCCGTGGCCATGGCCGTTATTTTTCCGTATCCTCCAGGGGGAAAGTGCTGACCCCGGTGCCGGTGCGCGCCTGATAGTCCTGCTCGGCCTCTTCCATCAAGCGCTTGCCCTGCGCGATCAGCGCCTCCCCTTGGGCGCGTTTTTGCTTGCCTTGCTCGATCAGCCGCTCGCCGGCCTGGATGGCTTCTTCTCCTTCTTGGACTAAGGCTTTGCCGTGCGCCCACTTGTCGCGTAAAGCGGCCAGTTCTTGGCGTTCGCGCTCGAGCCGCTCGGCGAAGGTGAGCGAAGGTGGTTGAGGCGTAGGCGCACACGCAGCCAGCAAGAGCACAATTGCAAAGAGACTTGCAGCAGACGCGGAAGGCATCCAAACCTCGCTCGAAATCTTGGCTTTAAGCAAGATACCCGATTAGGCGCTCCGGCTCAATTTATTTATCATGTTGGATGACCTCAATTTTCCACTTTTGGTTCCGTGGCAGAGCCTGCCGTTGGCATCTTATCTCAACCGGCCCGACTTAAGGTTTTGGCCGGCCTTCTCGGTCGGGTGGGGTTGGTGCTCGCGGCCCTGACGGCGGTGCCGATGCTTGTTGCCCTGGCGGGCGGGTTTTGGTCCGCCGGTCTGAGGTATGGGTTGGTCATTGCCGCGCTTGTATCGGCCTGTTGGCCGCTGGCCCGCCTTCCCTTGCCCGCCGACCTCAGGAGCAACGAAGGGCTTGCGGTCACCGCTCTGGCGTTTCTGCTGGCCCCGCCGATCATGGCCTATCCTTTGAGCGCCGCCGGCATCGGGTATGCGGCGGCTCTGTTCGAGGCGGTGTCGGCAGTCACTACCTGCGGCTTGACCGTGCTGCCTACGGTGGCGGACAAGCCCTTCGACTTTCTCTTTGCCCGCGCCTGGATGCAGTGGTACGGCGGGTTGGGGTTCGTCGCCCTGCTGCCCTTGTGGCTGGAACCTGGGCCTTTGTCCAGGCAACTCCTGGGGCTGGAAGGCGAATCCGCTCCGCTCACCTCGGCTTGGATTTACACCCGCAGGATCGTCGCCGTCTATCTGTTCCTGACCGCGTTCGGCTTTCTTTGGCTTTGGCTGCTCGGCGGCGATCCCTTCGCCGCTTTGGTCCACGTCCTGGCGGCGGTCTCCACCGGCGGCTTTTCGTCTTTGGACGGCGGGCTTTTGGAATTGGGCAAACCGTTTGCCGGCGGCGTGATCGCGGTCAGCGTGCTGGGAGCGCTGCCGTTTGCGGCCTACCTGAGTAAGCCCTGGCGCGACCTGCAAGTACAAACTTTAATCGTCTTCGGTCTGGCGCTGGGGGGGGCGATCGCGGCCGTCCTGGTCTGGCAGCAGGGTTTGGACTTCGAGCAGGCGCTGTTTCACGGGCTTTTGACGGCGTTTTCCGCGCAGACCACCGCCGGTTTTTCTACCTTAGCCACGGATTCCTTGCCGCCGGTAGCCTTGGGTTTGCTGCTTGGAGCTATGCTTTGCGGCGGGGGGGTGGGATCGACCGCCGGCGGGGTCAAAATCCTCCGGGGGTTGCTCGTGTTTGCCGCTTTGCGGCGGCAGCTGCGCCGCTTGGCGTTGCCGCCTCACGCCTGGATGCCATGGCAGCTGGGAAAGCTTAGTCTCGACGAGGCCTTGGTCTGCCGCGCCCAGGTGCTGCTGTTTTTGTATTGGCTGACCGCGTTTGGCTCCTGGCTGCCGTTTCTCGCCTTGGGGTACGATCCTTTGCGTTCGCTGTTTGAGGTCGTCTCGGCGTTGGGAACGGTAGGGCTGTCCGCGGGGATTGCCCGCCCCGACCTGCCGGGGGGATTGCAGTTCGTTTTGGAGTTGGATATGTGGTTGGGCCGGGTGGAGGTTTTCGCCGCCTTGGCCTTGTTGCATCCTGCGACCTGGAGGGCCCGATGAGAGTGGTGTTCGTCGGCGCCAGCGCCACCAACGTGGCCTGCGCGCGGCTTTTGATCAAGCGCCGGCACGAGGTGATCGTGATCGAGCGCGATCCTAAGCGGATCGAGGAGCTCAGCCAAGAACTGGACTGCGGTTTTATTTTAGGCGACGGCACCCATCCCCACATTTTGGAAGAGACCTCGCCTGAGGCGGTGGACGCGATGGTTTGCACCACCGGGGTGGACCAGAACAACATCTTGGCCAGCCTGGTGGGCCAGACCTTGAAAGTCAAGCGGGTGTTTACCACCTTGGAAAATCCCGAATTCGAAAAGGTGGCCCTAGCGCTCGGGTTGACCGAGATCCTGGTGCCGGTGCGCACCATCGGCCGCTATCTGGCCGACGCCATCGAAGGCCGCGATGTTTTGCAGCTTGCCACCTTGCTCAAGGGCGATGCCTATCTGTTCTCGGTCGCGGTCCCGGCCAAGTGGGAAGGATCCGTCGCGCGCCTGCCGCTGCCGGCGAAAGACGCCCGCCTGGTGTGGGTGTATCGGGAGGAAAAGCTGTTGTTTGCCGATCCAGAACTCGAGCTCAAAGAGGGCGACGAATTGGTGATCCTGGCCCGCGACAGCCAAGTCGCCGATGCGATCCGGCACAGCCTGTTGTAACTGGTTGCCATGGTCTTGCCATCCGCATCGAAGATTTTGTTGGATTGCAAGACCTGACCCCTTTTAGAATTAGTACAAATCAAAAAATCTTGTACCGCCCTCGGCTAAACTTGAATTTAAGCTCAAATTCCAGATCATCGCATGGATACGCAAGAACTCGCCCCGACGCCGATTGCTACCCCGAGCCGGCAGCTCCGCATCCTTACTTTGAGCACGCTGGCTTTTACGGTCTGTTTTGCCGTCTGGACCCTCTTTTCCATCATCGGCCTGCCGATCAAGGCGAAATTGGGCTTAAGCGACAGCGAGTTTGCCCTGTTGATCGCCACGCCGGTTTTGACCGGCTCTTTAAGCCGGATTTTGCTCGGGATCTGGGCCGACCAGTATGGCGGCCGCCTCGTCTACACCTTGCTGATGCTCGCCACCTCAGTGGCGGTGTGGCTTTTGGCCTCGGTGGAGAGTTATCCCATGTTCCTGTTGGCCGCCCTGGGAGTGGGACTTGCTGGTGGCTCGTTCGCGGTCGGGGTCGCGTATGTGTCGCGCTGGTTCGAGTCCGCCCGCCAGGGGACAGCGCTCGGGATTTTCGGGATCGGCAACGTGGGGGCGGCCTGCACCAACTTCTTTGCCCCCTTCCTGGTGCTGGCCTTAGGGTGGGAGAGCACCGCCCGGGTCTATGCGGCCGCGCTACTGACCACCGCGGTGCTGTTTTGGTTGTTGACCGAAGACGACCCGGTCACCGCCGAGCGCAAGCGCCACCGGGAAAAGGCCCCGGCCGCGTTTCTCCAGCTGGAGCCGTTGAAGAGGCTCCAGGTGTGGCGGTTTGCGCTCTACTATTTCTTTGCCTTCGGGGGGTTTGTGGCGTTTTCCTTATGGCTTCCCCGCTATTACGTGGGGTTTTACGGGCTGGATCTGAAAGCCGCCGGGATGCTGGCCTCGGCTTACTCTTTCACCAGCCTGCTGCGGGCCGTCGGCGGGGTGCTTGCGGACAAATGGGGGGCGCGGCGGATCATGTACTTAAGCTTTATCGGCAGCGTGGCCTGCACCTTTTTCCTGTCCTATCCGGCCACCGACTACATCGTCCACGGCATCGAGGGGCCGATCCGCTTCACCCTGGCCATGCCGCTGTGGCTATTCACCCTGATGACCATGGCTTTGGGGCTGTTCATGACCCTGGGCACCGCGGCGGTGTACAAGCACATCCCGGTCTACTATCCCGGCCACGTCGGCGCGGTCGGCGGCCTGGTCGGGATGATCGGGGGGCTGGGCGGCTTCTTCCTGCCGATCTGCTTTGGGGTCATGAACGATCTGATCGGGGTCTGGACCAGCTGCTTCATGCTCATGTTCGCGTTGGTGGCCACCGCCCTGACCTGGATGCACCTGGCGATCCGGCGGATGGAGCAGGCCGCCTTGGCGGAGGAGCTGAAAAAACTGCCGGAACTGCCGGAGATGGCGGAGATCCACACCGAAGAGCACGTCCGGGCGATGGGAAAATATTTTACCCCTTAAGGCGAAATCAGTTTGATTCCGCCTGGAGCTTGTTTTTCCTTAACCGGCAGGCGGGAATAGAGTTCCTCATCGGCAGGCCCTTCCACCTGCAATACCCCCCAAGCGCCCCTATCCATCCTTCCCAGGGCATGGTCGACTAGGGTATAGCTTCCGGGAACCTCTAGTTTGAATTCGATCATCGCCGCGCCCCCCGCCGGGATGAGCGTAGTCTGGACGTT
The DNA here is from genome assembly GCF_054656915.1 of Methylothermus subterraneus. Classification (NCBI taxonomy): domain Bacteria; kingdom Pseudomonadati; phylum Pseudomonadota; class Gammaproteobacteria; order Methylococcales; family Methylothermaceae; genus Methylothermus; species Methylothermus subterraneus. Next base: position 15,012 of record NZ_BAAHXK010000009.1, on the reverse strand, counting down.
CTCGAACGGCTGGGCGGTGGAGGCTTCCGGCCAGACGCGGTCGAAGATCTCGCCGATGACATGGAAAGAGGAGATCTTGGCCACCCCAGCGTTGCCTATAAACAGGCGGATTTTCTCTCCTACCTGGGCGGTCAAGGGGTGGTCGACCAGCGCCCCAATCCGCCCATTGAAAACAATGTAGTCTGGCCTTTCTTCCAGCATCTTGGTCCTGGAGAAAGGCTGCAGTCCCTTTTCTCCCATTAGCCCCTGAGTATAGAACTCCCCTTGGACCAGGTAGAATTCGCGGTCCACTTCGGGCAGACCTCCCTCAGGCTCCACCAAGATCAGACCGTACATGCCGTTGGCGACGTGGACCGGGGGATCACCCGCCGCGCAGTGATAGACGTATAGACCGGGCTTGAGCGCCTTGAACCTGAAGCTTTTGCTCTCCCCCGGCTTGACCCGGGTAAGCGGTGCTCCGCCGCCCGGGCCGGTCACCGCATGCAGGTCGATGTCGTGCTCGTGGGTGCTGCTTAGGTCGTTGGTGAGCTTAAGCTCTACGATATCGCTCACCCTAACCCTAAGCATCGGTCCCGGGACGGTGTCGTTGAAAGTCCAGTAAGGGTAGCTGATTCCCGGTGCGATTTCGGCGATCACTTCCCTAGCGGTCAGCTCTACCTGGACGGTCGCTGGCCCGGTGCGCCTGACTGGAGGCGGGACGTCCTGCGGACGACGGCTGATGTCGGCGACCTGCTTGAAGGTTTCGGGATGAAGGGCTTTGTGTTCGTGAGAAGGACCAGAAGGTCCGAAGCTGACCGTTTCCAAAAGGGGCAGGGCGACTGCTTCAGGTTCTGTTCCTGAGTCTGCGACCACAGGCTCCATTGCCAGAACGCTCCCTAACACCCATCCCCCAAGCCAGATCTTGTGCATTTTTCGCCTCTTCAGGCCAGGAAGTCGGGTAAGTGTACCATCAGCTGTGCAATCCTGCCTCCAGACCTAGGGCCTGAACCAATATCCAGGCGGCGATGAGCAGGATCACGCCGAATCCGACTCGAAAAAACAAACGCATCCCAGCTTGTTCCCGGCGCACCCGCCCGAGCGCGTCCACCGCCGCCACATACAAAAAAGTGCCGCCGGAAAACAAAAGCCAAAGCCCGATCCACGCCGGCGCGAGGCCCTCTAGGAGCAAGAACGTGGTCAGCAGCCCCAGGGGGGTGGCGAGGCTGAAGCCAATTAGGGTGCGCAGGGGATGGGGGACCTCTTGAGGCCGCCGCCACAGAAACGCCCCCAGGCCGAAGGCGACCGGAATCCGGTGCGCCAGGACCGCCGCCAGGATCGGCAGGGTGAGGGCCAAGGACCCGGTCGCCAGGCTCGCCCCTAGGGCCAGGCCGTCGGTGAATTCGTGGATGCCAAGCCCCAGCGCTAAAGGATGGAGCCTGGGCTGCTCGTGGTCCATCCCGCCGGTCTCCAGGCCGAGCATGAACAAAAAGCCTGCCAGCACCGCCAGCCCCCCGGCCAGCTCCAAAGGCAGCTTGAATGGGTCGTCAGGGGAGTGAAGTACCAGTTCAAACCCCTCGGGCAGCACCACGGCCAACGCCGAAGCCAGCAGCAGCCCGGCGGCGATTGCCGGCAGGAGCTTGGTCAAACTCTTGCTGGGGGCGAGCAGGCGGGGCAAAAGACCGGCTAACAAAGCGCCTAGAAAAGTGATTAAAGCGATGACCGAGGCGGCGATCCATCCTGGCATTTAGTGTTTGAAGCGGGTGGTAAACGGCGGCGAGTATAGCATCCTGGGGCTTGCAGAAAAAATTTGCGCGCGCAAAATGAATCTTTTGGACAAAGTTTTAAAGATGAGCGAGCCAGACCGATTCCCCAAAGCCTGCAGGCTGCCCAAGCCGCCAGCGCCGGAAAGGCGCGAGCCTTTGCCGTGGCAGCTGCCCAAACCCCCGGAAGAAGACCCGGAAGGCTGGCGCCGGGTCCAGCAAATTCGCGCAAGCGCCAGCTTTAGGCCGGCGATTTCCGACCCCGAGTTCCTCAACCGCTACGAGACCCGCCCGGCCCGCTTGCAGCTCGATTATCTTAAGCCGGAGCTCGAACTCCAGCGAGCGGGGGTGAAAAACACCATCGTCGTTTTCGGCAGCACCCGTATCCCCGAGCCGAGCGTCGCCCGGCGCCGCCTCGCAGCGCTCAAGGCGGCGCTGGCCAAGCGCCCGGACGATGCGGAACTCAAGCAACGCGTGCAGGTCGCCGAGCGGATCGCGGCCAAGGCCAAGTACTACGAGGTCGCGCGCACCTTCGGGCAATTGGTCGGCAATTCCGGCCAGGGGCCGCTCGACTGCCGGCTGGTGATCATGACCGGCGGGGGACCTGGGATCATGGAGGCGGCCAACCGCGGGGCGTTCGAAGTGGGGGCCAAGAGCGTGGGGCTCAACATCACCTTGCCCCACGAGCAGTTCCCTAACCCCTACATCACCCCCGAGCTGTGCTTCCAGTTCCATTATTTCGCCATGCGCAAGCTGCATTTCCTGCTGCGCGCCAAGGCTTTGGTGGCGTTTCCAGGCGGGTTCGGCACTTTGGACGAGCTGTTTGAGACCTTGACCCTCATCCAGACCCGCAAGATCGCGCCGGTGCCGGTGGTGTTGGTGGGAGAGGCCTACTGGAAGCGGCTGATCGATTTTGAGTTTTTGGTCGAGGAGGGCGCCATCGACCCCGAAGATCGGGATCTTTTTTGGTACGCCGAGACCGCCGAAGAGATCTGGAACGGGATCGTGTGGTGGTACGAGAGCCAAGGCGCACGCTTAATCGAGGACGGACCGTGTCGGTAGCGACCTTGACTTTGAACCCGGCGCTGGATGTGACCTACGAGATCCACCGGTTGATCCGCAACCAGAAGGTGCGCGCTTTGGCCTCCCGCTTCGATCCCGGCGGCAACGGCGTCAACGTGGGGCGGGCCCTCAAGCGCTTAAAGGTCGCGGCGAGCAATTTTTGCGTCGTGGCCGGGGAGACCGGTCAGCTCTTGGAGCGCCTTTTGCGCCAACGCCTGGACGATCCGGTCTACGTTTGGGTGGCGGGGGAGACGCGCATCAACGCCACCGTCCTGGAGCACGAAACCGGCGCCCAGTACGAAGTTACCGGCCAGGGCCCCGAGCTGCCGCAGGCCACCCTAGAGACGCTGTGCGAACGCTTTGTCGCCCGGGTCGGAGAAGGCTTTGGAGTCGTGACCGGCTCGGTCCCGCCCGGGGTTCCCGAAGACGTCTATTTTGCCTTCGTCCGCCAAATCCAGGCCCGGGGCGGGCGGGCGGTGCTCGACGCCCCGGGCGTCTTGCTCAAGCACGGGATCGCGGCCAATCCCTTTCTGGTCAAGCCGAACCGTTACGAGCTGGAACAGCTTTGCGGCCGACCTTTGCCCGATTTGCCTGCGGTGCGGGCGCAAGCAAAGCGGCTGGTTGCCGGCGGAGTCGGTTACGTCTGCGTCTCCTTGGGCGCGGAGGGCGCGCTCCTGGTCGCTCCGGCCGGGGAGTGGCTGGCGACTCCGCCTAAGGTAAGCGTGCGCTCCAGCGTCGGCGCGGGCGATTCGCTGGTAGCGGGGCTGGTGGCCGGTTTCGTGCGCGGCCTGAGCCTGCCCGAGACCCTGCGCCTGGCGGTGGCGGCGAGCGCCGGGACGGTCCGCCAGCCCGGGACGGAGCTGTTTTTGCCCGAGGAGCTCCCCAAGCTCTTGGAGCAGGTTCAGGTGCAGGCCTTGTGAGCGCGCCCGGCGTAGGCTAGGAACACCGCCGCTGAGGCCGCGGTGCCCAGCGCCGACAGGGCAAAGGCGAGGGACGCCCCACCCCATTGCCACACGCTGCCGAAGATCACTCCGCCGGGCAGGGCCGCCAGTCCCACGGTCATGTGGTACAGGCCAAAAGCGCTCGCGCGCAAGGCTGGGGGCGCGCACGTCCCGACCAGCGCGCGCTCTGGCCCTTCGGTCAGAGCCAAGGAGGCGGCGTAGGCCAAAAACAACCCCCAGGTCACAAGCGCCCCGTCCTCGGCCAGCGCCAGGGCAAAAAGCGTCGCGATCCGGCCGCTCCAACCCAAGAGTAGCACTTTGAACCGGCCGATGCGGTCGGACCATTCCCCGCCGAGCATGGCAAGAGGCGTCTTCACCGCGCTGGCCGCGGCCCACAACAGCGGCGCCCAGGCGAGCTCGAGCCCGCGGTCGGTGGCCCACAGCACCAAAAACACCTCCGGAGCGGTGGTCAGCTGCAAGCCGCCGCTCGCTAGGATCAAGCCGCGCAGCGGCCGCTCCAGAGCGCGCCAGCGCAAAGGCGGCGGGGAGAGCTTGGGCGGCCGCTTGGGCTCCTGGATCCAGAGCAGCAAAAGCAGCACGCACGCCCCGGGAACGGCCGACCACAAAAACACCTCGGTCATGGGAAGTCCTTGCTGCAACAGCCAAAACCCGACGACGGGCCCGACGATGGCGCCGGCGTTGTCGAGCGCGCGGTGAAAGCCGAAGGCGCGGCCCAAGAGCTCGGGCGGGGTGGTGTGGGCGATGAGCGCGTCGCGCGGGGCGGTGCGCAGGCCCTTGCCGACCCGATCCAGGAACCTAAGCCCCAGCACCGCGCCCCAGGCCCCGGCCAAACCGATCAGCGGGCGGCACAGGTTGGACAGGGCGTAGCCAGAAAACACCAAAGGCTTGTGGCGCAGGCCGCGGTCGGCCAGGTAGCCCGATACGATCTTGAGCAGGCTGGCGGTGGCCTCGGCCACCCCCTCGACCAAGCCGACCGCCCAGGGTCCGGCCCCCAAGCGGGCGGTCAAAAACAACGGCAACAAAGGGGTAATAAGCTCGCTTGCGGCGTCGTTCAAGAAGGAGACCCAGCTCAAAAGGATAACGGTGCGCGGCAGCATCAGCGCAAACGCCGGACTTTGACCGGTTTGGGGGCGAGGTTGCTGTGGCGGTAGGAATAGGCAAAGTAAATGACCAGGCCCACCGCCACCCAAAGCAAAAAGCGATACCAGGTCAGCTTAGGCAAAAACGCCATCAGCGCGCCGCACGAGAGCGCTCCGAGCAGGGGAAACACGGGGTTTAAAGGGGTCTTGAACGGACGGTGGAGGTCCGGCTGGGTGATGCGCAGCACCACCACCCCGCCGCACACCAGGACGAAGGCGAACAACGTGCCGATGTTGACCAGTTCGGCGAGCTCCCCGAGCGGCACGAGGGAGGCGATGGTCGCCATGCTCAGGCCGCTCAACACGATCACCCGCACCGGGGTGCGGGTGCGCGCGTGGACGTGCGCAAACCACGGGGAAATCAACCCATCGCGGGACATGGCGAAGACGATGCGGGTCAAGCCGTAGTAGAGCACCAGCATCACCGTGGTGAGGCCGGCGATCACCCCGGCGGCGACCAGCGCCGAGGCCCAGTGGATGCCGAGAAGATGCAAGGCGTGGGCAACCGGCGAGGAGACGTTGAGCTCAGAGTAAGGCACCACCCCGGTCAAGAGCGCCGCCACCAGCATGTACACGAGGGTGCAGAAGCCCAGGGAAGCGACGATGCCGAGCGGCACGTCGCGTTTAGGATTAATGGCCTCCTCGGCGGCGGTCGAGACCGCATCGAAGCCGACGTAGGCGAAAAACACGATCGAGGCCCCGGCCAGCACCCCCACCGGTTTGCCTTCGGGAGTGTGGTCGAACCAGCCGAACGGCAAGAACGGCCGCCACAGCTCGGGATCGACGTGGAAGGCGGCCACCGCCACGAACACGGCGATGGTCAGGAGCTTGATCCCCACCATCGCGGCGTTCAGGCGCGCGCTCTCTTTGACGCCTAAGATCAAAAGCCCCATCAGGATCAAGATGATCAGGGCGGCGGGCAGGTTGACCACCCCGCCGGAAGCTGGGGCGTGGGTGAGGGCTTTAGGCAGCTCGATGCCGATCGCCGCTAGGGCGTCGCCGAAGTACCCCGCCCAGCCGTTGGCCACCGCCGCCACCGCGATCCCGTATTCCAAAATCAGGTTCCAGCCGACCAGCCACGCGATCAGCTCGCCGAACGCGGCGTAACTGTATCCGTAAGCGCTGCCGCAGCCGCCGATGGCCGAGGCCAGCTCGGCGTAGGCCAGGGCGGCGAAAGCGCAGGCGATGCCGGCAAGCACAAACGACAAGATCACCCCCGGGCCGGCCAAGGTCGCGGCCACGATCCCGGTCAGGACGAAGATGCCGGTGCCGATGATGGCCCCTATCCCCAGCAAGGTCAGGTCGAAGGCGCTCAGGCAGCGCTTCAATCCCCCTTCGGTAAAATCGTGGGCACTCAGTTTGGTGCGAAACAGTTGCATCCTCACGCCTCGCTCGTTTTTGCGCTTATTGTAAGCGGCTTTGGGCTCGCTTTCCTAACCCCGGAAGCGGCATAATAACTCGCAAACCACTTTGGAGGGGAACGCCGTGGCGTTTCGGTTTATCCGCTTTTTTGAGACTTTAAGCCTGGCCGATCTGCCTTTGGTCGGCGGCAAGAACGCCTCCTTGGGAGAGATGATCCAGGCCCTTGCCCCCAAGGGGGTCAAGATCCCCGACGGGTTTGCCATCACCGCGGAAGGCTACCGCTACGCCCTCGATGCCGCCGGCGCGTGGGAAAGATTGCGCCAGGCGCTTTCGGGCTTGGACCCCAGCGACGTTGCCGATCTTAAAGCGCGCGCCGCCAGGGCGCGGCGCATCGTGTATGAGGCCGGCCTGCCGGAGGACTTGCGCCAGGAGATCCTCGCCGCCTACCACCGGCTCGAGGAAAAGTACGGCCCGGACTTGAGCGTGGCGGTGCGCTCCTCGGCCACCGCCGAGGACCTGCCCACCGCCAGTTTCGCCGGCCAGCAGGAGAGCTATCTCAACGTGCACGGGGGCGAGGCGCTGCTCGAAGCGGTCAAGCGCTGCTTTGCCAGCCTGTTCACCGACCGCGCCATCCACTACCGCATCGACCAAGGGTTTGACCACTTTAGGGTGTTTCTCTCGGTCGGGGTGCAGAAGATGGTGCGCGCCGATCTGGCCGCCAGCGGGGTGATGTTCACCTTGGACACCGAGACCGGTTTTCGCGAGGTGGTGTTCATCGAGGGGAGCTACGGCCTGGGCGAGAACGTGGTCCAAGGGACGGTGGACCCGGACGAATTCTACGTGTTCAAACCCACCTTCCGCCAGGGCTACCGGGCGGTGCTCAGGCGTAAGCTGGGGGCCAAGAAAGTCAAGCTGATCTACGCCCAAGGCGGGCACGCGAGCACCCGCAACGTCCCCACCTCCAAGGCCGAGCGCGAGCGCTTTTGCCTGAGCGACGAGGAGGTGTTGACGCTGGCCGATTACGCCCTCAAGGTCGAGGAGCACTACCAAAGGCCCATGGACATGGAGTGGGCCAAGGACGGCCTGGACGGGCAGCTGTATCTGGTGCAGGCGCGCCCGGAGACGGTCGCTTCGCAGAAAAAAACCACGGTCCTGGAAGAATACCGCCTGAGCGCGCCCGGGAAGGTCTTGGTTCAAGGCCGCGCGGTGGGGACCAAGATCGCTACCGGCAAGGTGCGGGTGATCAAAGACCTAAGCCAACTTCCCGAGTTTCGTCCGGGTGAGGTGCTGGTGGCGGACATGACCACCCCCGACTGGGAGCCGGTGATGAAGACCGCCGCGGCGATCATCACCAACCGCGGCGGCAGGACCTGCCATTCGGCCATCGTCGCGCGCGAGCTGGGGGTGCCGGCGGTGGTGGGGACCGAAAACGCCACCGAAGTGCTCAAGGACGGCCAGACCGTGACCGTCTCCTGCGCCGAGGGCGACGTCGGGCGGGTGTACGAGGGGGAGGTGCCCTTTACCGTGGAGCGCATCGATCTTACTGCCCTGCCGCGGCCCAAAACCAAGCTCATGCTCAACCTGGGCAACCCCGAGATCGCTTTTGCGATCTCGCTCCTGCCAAGCGATGGGGTGGGGCTGGCGCGGATGGAGTTCATCATCGGCGAGGCGATCAAGGTCCATCCCATGGCGCTGGTGCATCCGGAAAAGGTCCAAGACCCCAAAGAACGTCAGGCCATCGCCGAACTGACCCGCGGCTACGCCGACCCCAAAGAGTACTTTATCCGCACCCTGGCCGAAGGGATAGCCACCCTCGCCGCAGCGTTTTACCCCAAGCCGGTGGTGGTGCGGATGTCGGACTTTAAGACCAACGAATACGCCGCCCTCTTGGGTGGGCGTTGGTTTGAACCGGTGGAATCCAACCCCATGCTGGGCTTTCGCGGCGCTTCGCGCTATGCCCATCCGGCGTACGCGGAAGGGTTTGCCCTAGAGTGCGCCGCCATCCGCCGGGTGCGCGAGCAGCTGGGGCTTGCTAACGTGATCGTGATGCTGCCGTTCGTGCGCCGCCTGGACGAGGCCGAACGGGTTTTGGCCAAAATGGCCGAGCTCGGCTTAAAGCGCGGGGAGAACGGCCTTAAGGTGTACTGCATGTGCGAGATTCCGAGCAACGTGATTTTATTGGCCGAGTTTGCCAAGCTGTTCGATGGCTTTTCCATCGGTTCCAACGATCTGACCCAGCTCACCTTGGGGGTGGACCGCGATTCGGAGCTGGTGGCCTTCGACTACGACGAGCGCGACCTGGCGGTCAAGGAAATGGTCAGGTTGGCCATCGAGGGCTGCCGCAAGCACGGGGTGCACTCGGGGTTTTGCGGCCAGGCCCCCTCGGACTATCCGGAGATGGCCGAATTTTTGGTCGAGTGCGGCATCGATTCGATCAGCCTCAACCCCGATACGCTCCTTAAAACCACCCGCCTGGTGCTGGAAGCGGAGGCGCGCCTTAAGAAGAGTTCAGACAAGCTTGAACAACACCGCGGTCAACAGCCCCAATTGCGCCAAGGCTAAACCCACCATCCACTTGATGAGCTCCGCTTTGGTTTCGGAAAGTTCTTGGCGCAAGGTGGCGGTGCGTACTTCCAATTCCTGGCGCAGCAGCACAAAGCGTTGATCGAGGTCGGCCAGGCGGCGTTCTAAGGAGACGAACCGGCCGTCGATGGCGGCAAAGCGCTCGTTGGCGGATTTTTCCAAGTCCGCAAAGCGTTGGTCGACCGATTTTTCTAGGGTGTCGAAGCGTTCATTAACGGACCTTTCCAAGTCCGCAAAGCGTTGATCGAGGTCGGCCAGGCGGCGTTCTAAGGAGACGAACCGGCCGTCGATGGCGGCGAAGCGCTCGTTGGCGGATTTTTCCACGTCCGCAAAGCGTTGGTCGACCGATTTTGCAAAAGCCACAAGGCGCTGATCGACGGACTTTTCCCAAGCCCCGAAGCGCTCGTCGACGGATTTTTCCAAAGCGTCAAAGCGCGCCTCTATCCCTCGTTGCAAGCGGGTAAGTTCCTCGCGCAGGTCGGCTTTGGTCACCAGGGCTTCGGCTTGCGCCTCTTTGAAGGCTTCCGCCAAAGCTTCCGCCTGGGCTTCGGGAAAGCCGGCCGCTTTCAGGCGTCTAGCAAATTGCAGGGTGTCGAAGGCAGGTGCTCCCATAGCCTTAAACTATGCCAAAGCGTAAGGCGGTTTGGCAATCGCAACGGCCCTACCTGGGGCGAGTCCGTCCGGCAACGGCGGCGCGGCCATCCGCCCTAAACGGAACGAACGCTCACCACGTGCGCGGGGAAAACCCCGGCTGGTTTCTGAGCACCCCGTCGTCGTCGGCCTGAACGAGCACATACAGCCCCGCTTTTTCAGCGTAGCGCACCACTTCCTCGGGCGCCCCCATCGCCGCCACCGCTCCATGCAAGAACTTGTCGGCGTATTCGGGAAAGACCGTTTTGAAGCGGGCCAGGCGCTCCAGATGCTCATCGACGTCGTCGGTGGTCAGGCGGCTCTTGCACTCCACGGCGATCGCATGATCGCCGTTGATCACCAACAGGTCGATCTCCATCACGGTTTGCCCCGCGTCGTCGCGCGCGCGGACGTTGGGCATCACCCGATGCACCGGGATGCCTTGCTCCTGAAAGAGGCGCACCACCGCGGGTTCGACCATATCCTGCACGAACTGACCCAAGCGGTTACCCAAACGCCCCAACTGCCGCTCAAGCGCGCGGATCCGACGGTCGGTTTCCCTGCCCTGTTCGGCAAGGCTATAGATCATCGCCTTGAGGTCGTCCCACGAGATTTCGTTAGCGGTTGTCATGGTGCCATTGCCTCTCTCACGAAACCCGACTCGAAGATTCTAGCACTGTGGCGTGCCTTAGCTGAGGACTTCCATCGGCGGCTCCTCTTCGCAAGTCAGCTAATGGTAGCGCGAAGATAGGGGGTGGGTCCGTTTTATTTGGCCAAAGTGGGACAAAAAATCGCGACCATTGACACAAAAAACCCCGCCCCTCGTGGGAAGGGCGGGGTTTCAATGGCTTTCAGCACATCAGGCGATCTGCAACGCTTTGAGGATCGGCAGCTGCTTTTCGGCAAAGGTCTGCGCCTGGGCGGTGAGTTCGGCGAGGTTCTTTTCAGCGGTTTCCAGTGGTTTTCCCTCTTTGGTCAGGCGCTGGCCTAGGGCCTGCAGGTGGTCCCAGACGAAGCGTGCCCACTCCTCTGGGGTTTTACGGCCCTGTTGGCGGGCAAGCAAAAAGAGCTGCTGGAAGCGATTCACCGGAATGCCGCCGCCGGTGACGGGGCTTGCGAGGTACGCCAGGTCGTTGCTTGCGCGGCTTTTCATCATCAGGTGCTGGTTGAGGCGGTCGCACGTTTTCTTGGCGCGGCTCACATTGGCCTCCTCTTGCGCAATCGCCACATCGCCCTTGCCCACCAGAATCAAGGCCGCTTGCAGGATCTGGGCGAAGGTGATGCCCTTGGGCGCGAGCTGCTGCTCGATTTGCCCGAGCGTCATCGGCTTCTGGCTGGCAAGTAGGTCCAAAATGGGCTGATAGACCCCCTCGTTGAGCGACGCTTTCCCACGGCTGCCGGTGACCTCGAGCGTCACCGCATCGCGCGGGGTGATGAGGATGAGGCGCTGGGCGCGCAACGCCTCCAGCCGCTCGAAAGCAGTGGGGTGGCGCACGCCCTTGATCCAGTAGTCGCGGCGAAACTGCGTGTTGCAACAAAAGTCACGCACCAATTGGCGGAAGTTCTCATCGGGGATGGTATCGAGCAGCGCTTGTTGCGCTTCAGAGAGGTTGATCGCATCGACATGGTCCAGATAGTGGGCAGATGCCGCAAAGCGCAGCTTCGCAGGCGCGAGCCATTCGGCCATTTTCGCCACCGACATCGGGTGCCAGTCGCGGTTGAAGTATTCGTGCGCCAGGTAGTGGCGGTTCTGCTCCTTCATCTTGGCGATGCGCTGTGGTACCTGCGGATTGGCCGCAGCAAAGGCGGGTTGGGTGGCTAGGAGCTTTTCGGCAAAATCGAGCGCCGCGTCGATGCGGCTGACGATCCCGTGACCCTTAGCGGCAAGGGCGTCGCTATGGGCGATCAAGAGTTCGCGCATCGGTACCATCGCCGCCCAACCGGGTTGGGTGTTGTAGCTGATGTAGAGCACGCCGCCCACTTTGAGCTTACGGCGGACGAAATCGACGATCACGGCGCGGTTTTCGTCCGAAATCCAGCTCCAGATGCCGTGCAGCCCGATGAAGTCGAACTCGGGCAAATCGGGGCGGTTACAGAATTCGGCAAACGCCTGATCGAAGAGCCGCGCCGATGCCCCCGATGCGGCGGCGAGCTCCTGGGCAAAGCCCGCCTGCGCCGGGTTGAAGTCGGTGCCCCACCACACCGAGGTGGACGCCGCGGCGTGGATATTGATGCTCATGCCCTGGCCAAAGCCGAGTTCGCACGCGGCTTCCACCTTGGGCGGCACGATACCAGCCGCAAGTAGCGGCAGCGCCAAGCGTTGCGGGTTGAGTTCGGCGTAGTAGCCATAGGTGTAACCGATGTCGGTGACGTAGCCAGCGCTCCAGTCGGTCATCTTGGATTCCTTCTTGGTGTGTTGCCAAACGATTGTAGCGCCGCTGCGGTGGTTGCGCGCACCGCGCGCTTAGCGGGCAACGAAAATATCGAGCGCCTTGAGCACTACGAGCACAATCCCCGCGCCACCGATGTACCACTTCATGGTGGTGATGATGGTTTCCTGCATCTTGACCTGCGCCTTTTCAAACTCGGCGATCATCTCGATGAGCATGTCATCGACGCGGGTTTTTTCCATCGGCGGCTCCATTTCGCAACTCGATCAATTGTAGCGCGAAAAGCGGTGCGGCTGACGGAGATAGAACTACAGACTGCGCGCGAGTGCAAGTGTCCCGATGCGTTGGGCGTGGCGGTCGAGGGGAACGGCAGTGTCAGCAGCGAGCGCGTTGGCGATGGCGATGCGCTCGCTGCGCAGCCTCGAACAGGCCAGAAACCGACTGCACGGCACGCCCAAAAGACGCAAAAAGTAGCCTATCGGATTTTTTCACCAGCACAATCGCCCGCCTGGCCCGGCGAAAGCGAGAAGGCTAACGCGCAGCGGGAATCCGCGGCAGCCATATGAATTTTGGTGGTCCAGCCTCCGCGGGAGCGGCCGATGGCCTGCGGGCCGTTTTTTTTCGTGCGCCGGTGCCGTCCGGGTGGACCTTGACGATCGTACTGTCCAGGCTGACCGCCTCCAGCCGCACCCGGACCAGCTGTTCGGCCTGCATGCGCTCGAAGACCCGATCCAGGACCCCGGCCTTGGCCCACCGGTTCATCCGCGTGTAGATCGTGTGCCAGTTGCCGAACCGCTTGGGCAGGGCCCGCCACTTGCAGCCATTTTCGGCCACGAACAGGATCGCGTTGAGCACTTGAAGGTTGTCCAGCGACACATTGCCCCGCTGCCGCGGCAGGCAATCCTCGATACGCGCGAATTGCGCAGGCGTAAGTTCCATGCGCAGTATGTTAGCACGTAGTGTTAACAGGCCCTAGGCCAGCACCCAGGCATCGCCCGCCAGCGGCTGCCACAGCGGCAGCCCGTCTGCCGCCGGGGCGACGGTGCCCACCAGCACCACCGCCACTGTCGAGGGGGCCAACGGTACAGGCACCGTCTCTTCGGCCAACGTAGCAGCCTCCAGCTGCGACAGCAGCTCGACAAGGTTGTGTTCGGACATTGGCATACAGCCACCTTGATGGAAAAGTAGGAGGGGTTTTTCGGAGGAAGCTGGTTTACCAACGTCCTCGGAAAAAACCCTCGGCTCGGAAGAGCCGAGGGTTAAGGCTTTCACCTCAAGCACCTACCCGAGGGCGGGTGCTTGTCTCCGGAGAGATTAGGCAATGATGTCCGCAGCCGTCAGCGAAGTCGCCCCTACGATCTGGATCACCCCATCAGCCAATGCACTGAAGGCTGGCGTGCTGTCGTTCAAGATCAGATAGTAGTTACCATCTGCGCTGCCGCCGCTGATCTTGACAAAATATGCCGTATCCGCCGCGTACGTTCCGCCTCCGAGCGTAGTGGCAAGATCCGTATTCCATGTCAGGGTTTGCACCGCCAAGGTGGTGTCGGTGGTGTTGCCATCGATAGTGGTGCCCACCTTGATCTTGTCGGTACCGCTGGTGAAATCCATGATCTTGTCTGCAACGCCGCTAACAAGTTTCGTATTGGCAAGCGTGGTCGCGTTGAAAGTGTCCGCCCCATCTCCGCCGGTCACCACGTCGGACTGGGCCCCAATCACATAGGTGTCATCACCCTTACCCATGTTGACCACGGTAGGCGAGGAGGTATTCCCACCACCGTAGATGGTGTCGCTGCCATCGCCCCCGACAATTTCGAGCATGGATGCACCAGCGGCAGCCATGATGAGTTTGCCGGTGAAGCCGGTGGCGTCGATCTTTTCCACACCCGAGGGGGCCGCGCTGAGGGTCAGATCCTTGTTGCCGCCGATCTTGACGGTATCTAGCGCCGTGGGAGAACCGCTCGTGGTGAGCGCGCCGGTAATCGTGTGATTGACGTTGGTGGAGTTGATGATGAGGGTCTCGAAACCGGTAAAGGTAACGGTACCACTCATAATCGTCCCGGTTTTGGACGTCAGGTTGAGGGTGGCCACATCGGCGTTGGAGGCCGTAGCGGCTACCGTGCTGTTCCCTGAGATCGTGAAGTTACCAAATGCAGCATCCGAATTCGCGTCCACCACGATGCCGCTGGCCGCGTCCGACACGGTGACTACGGTGTCGTCATTCAACACCACGCGGTCCACGCCCTTGTAGTTGGTCAAGGAGATAGCAGTGTCGGCGATTGCGGTGGCTGCAGACGTGTCACCAATTTGCAGGGTTAGCTGCCCCGTATGACCCGTCGCGTCGATTTTCTGGAACGCAGCAGTGCCCGAGAGCATATCATCCGCCGCCGCGATCAGGGTGAGGTCCTTGCTGCCGGTGATGACCGTGTTGCCAACAGCGCTCGTGTTGGTTCCATCAACCGCAACGGTCAGTGTGTTGGTCGCCCCGTCAGAGATGAGGTTGAGGGTTTCAAGAGTTCCGGTACCGGAATTATCTCCATCATTGATGGTCAGCCCGGCTTTGGCTCCGGTGCCGTTGAGTTTGACGGTGAGGCTGTCGCTGGTACCGGCATCCGTGGTTTGGGCCAGCGTCAGGGTCTTGGCGTAACCAGCGTCAAGCACAATGGTGGGGCCACCGCTGGTGGGCAGGGCTGAAACCTTGCCGTCGGCAGTCGAATCCCCTTTGAGCACAACGTTCTTGGTGCCGGTGATGTTGGTCATCTGCAGATCAGCCGAACTGTTGGTTACGGTGAGCTCGATGTTTTCGATATTCTGCACCAGCGGGGCAGCGGCCGCCGTGAGGATCACCTTGAGGGTGTCGTTGTCCGCGGTGCTCGCGTCCTTGATGACAACCGAGTTGCCAAGGTTGTTGAGCGCTTCAATGGTGTCATTCGCGGAGGTCAGCTTGCCAGCCGGCGACACACCGCTGCTGGTGACATCGGTGAGAACAGCCGTATTGGAAGTGAGCGTGAAGGTTTGCCCGCTAGGAACCGAGAGGATGGGATCGCCGGGATTGGCGATTTGGCTCTGGATGAACTCGGTCACCTGGCTTTGGGTCTTGACGGTGGTCGGGTCGGAGGTCACTTGAGCCAAGAAGGCGCGCGCT